>JAYGDV010000213.1:0-22605 GCA_046582735.1 Planctomycetota bacterium | reverse complement strand
TCTCCTCGGCGCTCGAAACTCTCGCGCCGCTCTTCGAGGGACTCGGGGAGGACGTCACCGAGGAAAACCTCCAGGCGCGTATTCGCGGACTCCTGCTGATGGCGCTGTCGAACAAGCTGAACGCCCTGCTGTTGACGACAGGTAATAAATCGGAGCTCGCGGTTGGTTATTGCACTCTCTACGGGGATATGTCGGGGGGACTGGCGGTCATTTCCGATGTCCCGAAGACCCTGGTTTACCGGATTGCAGAATGGCTCAATCGCGATGGAGAGATCATTCCCCCTGCGATCATCGAGAAGCCGCCTTCTGCGGAGCTGCGCCCGGATCAGAAAGATTCCGATTCCCTGCCGGCCTACGATGTTCTCGATGGGATTCTCGAGGCATACGTCGAGGAAGGCCTGGGGCTGGGAGAGATTGTTGAGAGCGGATTTGAAGAGGAAACGACCGCCCGGATTCTCAGCCTGGTCGACCGCAACGAATACAAGCGGTTGCAGGCGGCCCCCGGCCTGCGGATTACCTCGAAGGCTTTCGGGCCAGGGCGGCGGTTCCCGGTCGTCAAGCGTCTTTCCCGCAGTGAGAAAGTTGAGCCCGGGCCGGAATCCTGAGGCAGAGAGAATGAACCCTGAAAGTCAATCCAAGGAGCGAAAGATGATGCGATACCTGGTTGTTCTGGGAATGCTGGTTCTGTCGAGGAGTGGCTTGTGGGCCGGGGATACGGTCAACTGGCCGCAGTTTCGCGGGCCGGGCGCCCGCGGGGTGGCCGAAGGCAAGGGGCTCCCGTCGACCTGGAGTGGGACGAAGAACGTGAAATGGAGTGTTCCGGTACCCGGCCGCGGCTGGTCCTCCCCGGTTATCTGGGGCGATAAGGTCTTCCTGACTGCAGCAGTCAGCGCGGGCAAAGAAAAGGCGGTCAAGAAGGGGCTCTATTTCGGAGGCAATGAGAAGAACCCATCGCCCAACCCTCATCGATGGATGGTTTATTGCTTCAGCTTCAAGGATGGAAAGATGCTGTGGAAGCAGGAGGCGGATGCGGGCAAGCCGCTCACGCCGAGGCACATCAAGAACAACTACGCTCCCGAGACCCAGGTGACTGATGGACAGCTGGTCTATTCATATTTTTCCGACCAGGGGCTCTTTGCGCATGACCTCGATGGAAAGCTGAAGTGGAAGCGGCAAATGAAGGCCTTCAGGACACGCTACAATTGGGGCGGCGCCGCCTCCCCGACACTCCACGGTGACGTGATCTATATCCTCAATGACAACGAGGAGCGCTCGTTCATCGAGGCCTTCGACAAGAAGACAGGCAAGACGACCTGGCGCAGGGAGAGAAAGGAGAAGAGCAACTGGTCGACGCCATTTGTCTGGAAGAACGATCTTCGCACCGAGATCATCACCCCGGGAACCGGCACGACCCGGTCCTATGGACTCGATGGAAAGCTCCTGTGGGAGCTCGTGGCCGACATGTCATCGATTACCATCGCGACTCCCTACACAGCCCATGGACTCCTCTATGTCACCTCTGGTTACGTCGGTGATGGCCGCAAGCCCATCTATGCGATCAGTCCCGGTGGCAAGGGGACGATCAACCTGAAGAAGGAGGGGGCAACAGACAGCTCGATCGCCTGGAGGCAGCCCAAAGCGGCCCCTTACAATCCTTCGACCCTGGTTTACAAAGATCTGCTCTACGTACTTTATGACTTCGGTTTCTTTGCCTGTTTCGATGCCCGCACCGGCAAAGAGGTCTACGGCAAGATGCGGGTGAGGGAGCGTCAGAGGACCCCCTTTACCTCCTCGCCCTGGGCTTACGATGACAAGGTGTTCTGCCTGAGTGAGGATGGAGATTGCTTCGTCTACAAGGCAGGACGAAAGAATGAACTCCTGCATGTTAACAAGCTCGATGAGCTCTGTATGGCTTCACCGGGTATGGCCCGGGGAAGCCTGTTTATCCGTACGGCCTCGAAGCTCTACAGGATCTCTGAGTAGGCAGGTAGATTGAAGGGGGATTGAGAGAGATGCCCGAGAAAATCATCAGGATTACCCGCAGGCTTGTACGAGAACTGGAGCCACTGCAGTTCTCCGATCCCGTGGCCTGTGTTTACAACCCCCTGGTTTATGCCCGCAGGGCTCATGAGCAGTACATCCGCAGGTACGCGCGAAAGGGCGTCGAATCGGTGTTGCTGGGAATTAACGGTGGTCCTTTCGGGATGGCTCAGACAGGGGTTCCCTTCGGCGAGGTCAGCCACGTCAGGGACTGGTTGAAGATCGAGGAGAAGATCGACAAGCCACCCGAAGAACACCCCAAGCGTCCGATTCTCGGCTTCGATTGTCCACGCAGCGAGGTCAGCGGGGCGCGTCTGTGGGGCTGGGCGAAGGAAACCTACGGCAGGCCGGAACGTTTCTTCAGACAGTTTTACATCCTGAATTTTTGCCCGCTCATCTTCATGGAAGAGTCGGGCCGCAACCTGACGCCTGACCGCTGCCCGGCACAACAGCGCGGCAAGCTCTTTGAGATCTGCACCCGGGCTCTGCGGGAGATGGTGGAACACCTTGGCCCCAGGCGGGTGATCGGGGTCGGGAACTTCGCCGAGGGCAGGGCTATGGAATGTTTTGAAGGTATGAATGTAGAGATCGGGAAGGTCCTGCATCCCAGCCCCAGGAGCCCGGCTGCCAACAGGGGCTGGGCCGAAGCAGCACGGAAGGATTTCGAGAAGTGCGGCGTGAAGCTGCCTGCCTGAGACGGGCACCCCGTCTCAGGATCCTTCCAGCCAGGCCTCGCTGCCGTCTTCGTAGCTCTCGCGTTTCCAGACCGGGGCTTCTTCCTTGAGCCGGTCGATGGCGTGGCGCAGTGCTGCGAAGGACTCCTTCCTGTGGGCTCCGGCTGCAGCAATAAATACACTGGTCTCGCCGAGGTCCAGCCTGCCGATGCGATGGACAATACGCACCTTGACACCGGGCCAGCGGGCGGCTGTTTCCTCTTCCAGTTTTTCGATCTCTTTTTGCGCCATCGATTCGTAGGCGTGGTAATCGATTGAAAGAACTCTTCGTCCGAGGTTGGTGTTCCTCACTGTTCCGGCGAAGGTGAGAACCGCCCCGCGATCCTCACCGGTGACTTTTTCGATGACAGCCCGGCAATCAATAGGCTCTTTAACGATGCGGTCCATCTTTTCAGCCTCCGCTCACCGGGGGGATGATGGCAAGCTCCGAGCCATTCCTGAGCGGGGTGTCTTTTCCGCCAAACTCCTCGTCTACAGCGATTCTGTAGGAAGAGAGTCTTTCACCAAGCCACTCGTAGCGTTTCTTCAGGGCCTCCTCGGCATCACCGGCCGTGGCGGGAGCCGGTAGAGACAGCTCGATGGAACTTTCACCGGCAAGCTCATGGGCCATGGCAAAGAAGAGAACCCGGATCTCGAGGGTTTTGTTTTCCATCATCCTGTTTCGCGTATTCAGCTCCCCCGGATTGCACACCGTGAAGCCACTTTCTCTGCCGTGAAAGAAAAAAAGAGCGAAGACGGAATGACTATCCATCTTCGCTCTTTTCGCTTCATAAAGAGCAGCTGATCAGAGATCGCTGGCCTTCACCGTCGAGCGCTTGTTGGCCTGGGTGCGGGCGATTGCCGCATCGAGAAGATCATGGACCTTGTCACTGAGGGCACCAATAAGTTCACCGGATGACATCATGTCCTTCGACTTGACGTAAGCTTTTACTTTGCTGCCGACTACCAGGGTTTCTGTGCTGGGGGCTGCTGCTTCTGCTTCTGCCGGGGCGTCTTCAAACATCTCTTTACTTCCTCCTGATTCTGCTGGTCAATTTCCTGATTCTCTTTCCTCCGACCTCAAAACAGTCCTTCAAGCCTGCAATAACCATCTGACAGGCTCTGAAGTAACTCCTTAGAGAAAGAGAGGAAGTTGGATCCCGGAATTCACCAAAATCTCTAAAACGCCCTGAAAAACGCTCTCAGGGCTTTCCGTTCAACATTACGGGAAGTCTGAATACCTGAAAAGCCAGATGCTGTCAACAGGTGAATATCCAAAAATGCCCTCAAACCGCTTCCAGAAGGCGTTATTGCTAGTCTTCCAATTTTTGATGGCCTCTTTGGAGGCGGTAGATTTCTCTCTCAGGTGTCCTCTTGAGGGCCAATCCCATACGTATAAACAGTAGCAGGAAAAGGACTTCAAGGATCAGTACAAATAACACAATGAAACTGGATGTATTTTCAGGGTTATCGGAGAGGAGTTTTTTCCCGGCACAGAAAATTTGCCAGCAGAAAAGAACGATTCCGGCATAAAAAGACGATTTGAAGTGTCTGGTGAAGCCCAGGCCAATCAGGGTCAGCGCGACTCCAAGGACTACAATCGCGAACCAGTTTGAATCTGCAGGCCAGGGCCCGAGAGGATACCAACCTGAAAAAAAGCGACTCCAATGGTCCTGCCTGGAGTCCTGGGAGAGTGTTCCAAGCACCACATGAAGTGCTCCGAGCACGATCAGCACGCCACCGCCGAGATACAGCCAGAAATACTCTTTAACCATTTCGCTGCGGTATCCGCAGACTGTGCAGTTGATGGGTTGCCCCTCTGCGGAATGTCCGCAGTTTGGGCAATGAACTGGGTCGGTCGTCTGTTGCGGATTCACAGGTGGTTTATATACCGTTCCCTGCCCGGTGGCAAACGGGGTGTGGGCTTTGTTGAAGGGCCTGCAGGGACAGTTTCAAACTTCCATCCTGGGCGGCTAAACGCTAAACTGCAGGCCTGAATCCCCTGTCGGTTCCGCTCCGGCAAAAAATTGAAGTGAAGATTCAAAAGTGAAGATTCAGAAGTGAAGAGGACGCATGAAAGTCTCTGAAGGTTTCATGCTGCGAGTATTGAATGGAGAGTTCCGGGGAAAGGTATTTCCTCTCCGAGGTTCCATCGATATCGGCAGCGCTGGTGAATGCGAGCTGTGTATCAGGGATTCCCTTGTTTCCCCAAGCCACGCCCGTCTCCAGATGGATGGAGACGAAGTGGTTATCGAGGACCTGGGAAGCTCCAGGGGTACCTTCCTCAATGAGCGGCCGGTGGATCGTGCAAGTCTTCGAACAGGTGATCTCCTGCGGGTTGGGGGTACGAGGTTGTCGGTGATTTCGGATACCGGGCGCCCCGGAGACAGCTCTTCCGGGGCCGACCGGGCATTGCTGAAGCGTGCGAGGGCTGCGGAGGCCAAGAAGGTCGAGCTGGAGAAGGCCCGGGCGAGATTGACCAGGCAGAACGAGGAGCTTGGCGAGAAGCTTGCCCGGCGCCTTGACCAGAAGAAAAGGCTGGTGGCCGGGCTGAAAAGTGTCATGGCTGCCAGGGCCGGGCTGGAGACCCAATTGGAGGATGCCAGGGCTGAGCTTTCTCGAATCGAGGCGGGGCATCCTGCAGAGGTTCAGACGGATGGGGACAGGGACGGCAAGTTGCAGAAACAGCTCGATGCAGTTCGTGCGGAGTTGGCAGAGCAGACGGAAAATTACCGGCAACAGCTCGATGGCTCCAGGGAGTCCCAGGAGGTAGTGCAGCAGGAGGTGGAGAACCTGCAGGTAAAACTGGGCGAAGCAGAGCGCGGGCAGGTAGATGTGAGCAGCAGGTTGCTTGAAGAAGAACAGAAGGTTGCCGAATCGGCATCGGGGCAGGTTGAGCTTCGCCGGCGCCTGCAGGTCCTGGAGCAGGAGAACCGGCGCCTGGAGTCGAGCGATGGCGAATTCGAGAAGGAACGGGAGGTGTCGGTGGAGCTTCGCGGGGAAGTCACAGGTCTTCGCAGAGAGCTCGATTCGCTCCTGGCTGAAAGGAAGCAGGATTCGCGCAAGCACCGCAGTGAACTGGCCAGCCAGGCGAAGGAGAACCTCCACCGTCTGAAAGAGACCGAGCAGGACGTCGGCAGCGCCTATAAGGAAAACATCGAACGGGAGCAGGCAGAGAAAAAACGAATTACAGCAGAGCTGAAAGGCTGCGAGGCAGAACTTGAAAAGCAGGCGGCCCAGCTGGCAGAAGCCCTTGCGGAGTCGGCCCGCGGCGAGGAATCGGTTCTGCGCATGGAGGAGGAGCTCGAGCAGGAGCGCACGGCCGGTACCCGGTTCAGGGTGCGTTGTGCGGAGATTGAAAAGGAGAAGGAACTTCTCGACTCCGGTATCAGCCAGCGGCAGGAGTTGATTGATTCCCAGGCGGCGGTACTCGCTGAGAGCGAGGGGCGACTCAGGAAGGCCAGCCGGGAGCTCACCTTTTTCGAGCGCGAAAAAAAGAAGATAGAAAAACGTTTCAACCGCGAGATCGAGCTTCTGCAGAATCGCCTGGCGGTTGCCGAGAAAAAACGCCAGGACCAGGAAGCGCAGCTCGATGGTCTCAGGGACAGTGAAGCAAGTCGTTCAGAGGAGCTGCTGTTGCTGAAGAGATATGTAGATGATGTGAGGCAACGATTGCTGGAGAAGGAGGCTCTTCTCCAGGACCTGGGAGCCCGATTGCTCCTGGAGGGGGAAGAGGGATCTTCCCTGGTGGAAGGTGGTGTGAGTGATGCGTCATGAAGCAATGCAATCGAGCAGGACAGCGTAGAGAATGAGTTTTCTTCGTCCAACCGTATCGAAGGCTTTTTCTGCTCCCGCAGGGAGAAACCATTCGGTCCTGGAACCGGGCAGCCCACGGGGGCACGCCCAGGCTCTCGGACGTTTTTTCAGGAATCTTCAACAGGCCTTCAGGAGAAGGGGTGCCCTGCCAGGGCACGCACGGGTTGGCGAAGTGCGGGATTCCACCTCCCGGTTGCTGGAGGGGCTCGAATTCGTGATCGAGACTCCCCGGGGGGTTTTCCGTTTTCAGAACAGTCTCTACGGTGCGGTTACTGCCAGGGAGCTTCTCGATACCGGCTCCGAAGAAGAAGTGGAGCTTCTCGGAGTACAGTGCAGGGATGGGAGCTACGTGCCGATACGCAAAGCGGCAGGTGAAGGTGGGCGGGCGGGTAATTTTTCATTCACCTCGATTCATGCTCTTGTTGAGGAGTACATGGATGGGGCAATGAGCAGGCGGCAACGGACGGGTATTGAGTATGATTCTGGTTGAACCAACTGCAGCGTGGATTTCTAGTGAGCGGCCCTGCATGGGCCCCCGCGGACCAGGGGGGGCGATTCTATGAGGCCGGGGGATTTCTACGATCTGAGCCGTTACCTGGCGATTCGCTTCGAGGAATCTGTCCGTGGAACGGCTGACCAGCAGGAGCTACCTGTCTATCTCTGCCATCCGATTGATCTTCCCCCTCGAGGAGCGGGGGAGGACGCAGGAGGCGGAGCCAGGGGGGTCCTCTATCTGCACCGGATTTCCCCCGATGCCCGGTACCGCCAGGCAGGTGCCCGGATGCAGCCGGCAGAGGAGGCAGGGCTTCCAGGGCGTAGCCGCCGTGGTGGTCTCTGGGTCAACCTGCGCTATGTTTTCATGATTGTCGAGGCGACTCCCCAGGAGGAGATGGGCTCGATCGGGGCGGCGCTTCAGTTTCTTCATTCCAGCGCATTGTTGCCGGTGGGGGAGATGGAGGAGTTCCTGGGAAAGGAAGTGGACCTGGAGATTGCCGAGCTTCCTGTCGAGATCGTGGAAGACCGGGAAGCCTGGCGAGAGCTGGGACTTCCACGCCACCATCTCGGGATCAGCTTCGAGGTGTCATTACCGCTTGCCGCGCAAAAGTACGAGACAGTGGAGAGGGTTCTTGAAAGAGAGGTCCGTCTCGAGCGGGTTCTCAACGAAGAGGAGGAGTGAAATTCATGTCGACCTGTGATCAGAGTTCTTTGAGCTGGGCTGGCTGCGGCAAGACTGTCATGGTCTCACTGCAAGCCCCCGCCCTGGAAGAAACAGCCGCGCAGGAGGATCGCCTGGTTAAAGACTTCACCGCAGGCGGTGGGGTTGAATTCCTCCTGGAGTCCATCTTCCTTTCCGCGGAAGATGGATACCGGGCTGGAGTGCTTGGGCAGGATGCTCTCTCGCAGCTGGTCGGCGAGCCGGGAGACCCCGGGGATTGCTCCGGCTTGCATGAACTGGCCGGCAGGGATGAGGTCGGCACGGTGGTTCTGCCCCCGGTGAGCTCTTCAGCAATCGGTTTGCTTGAAGATTTCGCGTTGCAGCATCCGGGGCTTCTGTTCTGCTGCCAGGTAGAGGGGGATAGCGGGCAGCAGGCTGGTGGGACGGCTGGAGCCAGCCTGCGAAGACCTCTGCCGAATCTCGCTGTTCTGCAGATGCCGGTTATAGGGGAACCCTCAGCGGCCCACCTGGCAGGCTGCCTGGAGGCGAGAGATTTCTTTCCCCTTCGAACGCCCTCGGCTCTCGAGAGATCACACCTGGCAATTCGCAGCGGGATCGGCGGGGAGGGAGAGCTCCTTCCATTCCCCGGGGAGCTGCGTGCCCTGGTGACCTGGCGTCGCCGCGCGGGGCTTCGCCGTTCACTGGAGATCGGAACGCGCTGGATTGTATTCGAATACGCGTCGGAGGCTCTTCTGCGCAGGGTTGAGCGCCAGGCGAGAGCTTTTCTTCACAGCCTGGCGGTCGATGGGTTCCTGCCGTTTCGAAAGGGCTTCGAGTTGAAGGTCGCCCTGGTGGGAGAGACACAGGATGGAACAGAGGGGTTTGAGCGCAAGTTGTCGATCGGTGTTCGCACGCGATTGGATACCTGCGATGGCGTCGAGGTGGAACAGCTTCTTCCAGTCGGCAGTGTTGTCCTTGAGGAGTCGTTAAGCTGATGGTCAGCAGGAAACCAGGGACGCAACTTGAACGGAAGCAGTCGCGGCAGGCGTTCGAATTGACCGGCAACTGCAACTTTCTCGTCGAGGTCGATGGCCTTGAAGAGGACAGTGGCGGTCTTGTCGGGAACTTTCGGGAAGTGACCGGACTGGTTTCACGATCGCCGGTGCTGGAGTACAGGGTGGGAAACCAGGCCTCTGCAATGCAGATTCCCGGGCGGCCCGTCTACGGCAATATCCTTCTGGCGAGGGGCGTTACGGCCTCGGGCGCTTTTTACTGTTGGCGCAAACGTATTGAGGAGGGGGAGGAGGATCTCCGCAACGGCTCGATCGTGCTGCTGGATGCTGCGCTGAGAGAGACGGCCCGGTGGAACTTTTACGCTGCCTGGCCTTGCCGCTACGAGGGACCCTTGCTGGATATAACGGGAGATGAAATCAGTATTGAGACCCTGGAACTGGTTGTCGAGAGACTGGAGCGAGTCTGCGACGGGGAGGTTGCCAGTGATTAGAGCTTTGCGCTCGGGGAGATTCCGGGCATGAGAGTGCTGTTGAAAGAATTGCTGAGAGGCGATCGTTTTGATCTCGAGCTCGAGGGAGTTTCGACGGCTGGTTTTGTCAGCTGCTCAGGGCTTGAGAGCAGTCGCGAGGTGATGGAGTACCGCGAAGGCGGTTCCGACAGGGTTGAATTCTTCGAGGATGGACCTTCCACGGGCCGGCTGGTGCTCGAGCGTGGTCTGACCCGTGATGCGGAGCTCTGGAACTGGTACCAGGATGCACTGCCTCGCAGCGGTGCCGTTGTGCTCCTCGATGAGGATGGCAACGAGAGCATGCGCTGGAGTTTTCACAGCGCTCTAGCTGTCAGTTGGAAAGGCCCGCCACTGGATGCGCGGGACCCGGAGATCGCGCTCGAAAAGCTGGAGATCGTTTACGAAGGATTAAGATGGAAGAAAAACTGAACGGGCTGGTCAAGGCGGAACTGACGGATCTCGGCAGCATGGAGACCGTGACGGTTGACTGGAACCCACGCAAGTATTCGCTCTCGAAGAAAAACCAGCTTGCCCCGGCGGGCCTGCAGGCGGCGACCCCTGGTGGTTGCGAAGAGCGTTTTTCAACGGAGCTCTTCCTCGACTCCACCCGTCGTCCACTGGATGAGCGCAACCTGCGCGAGATTGCCGAAAAGCTCGAAGGCTGGATGGATCCGCAATCACAGGGTGGCCCTCCTGCGAAGGTCGTTTTTCTCTGGGGACCTTTTCGATTCACAGGCTATATCGACCGGATCGAGGAGGACTGGGTGCGTTTCGATCCCGATGGAACTCCCGTTCGCGGCCTCATTCGACTGGAGATGAGAGGATGAACAGGCTGAGGACAGATGGGCTGAGTGCATGAGCGAGAAAACCCGGATTTTTCCAACTACCTCTTCCGGATTACAGCCGGCCCCGCGCCAGCTGCAGGATCTGCCGGTTTGTTCTGTTCTTCCCCCGGGGGCGACGCTCCTTGGCTGTGAGGTGCTCCTCCAGGCGGACGGTTTTGACCACCTTGAGATCGTGTTTTCCGCAGACGGCGCCTCCATGGGAGCCGAGGAGGCGCTCGACTCCCTGGTCCCCGGCGCTGAGGTGGTTCTCGAGCTTCCCCCCGGGCCCCTCTTCCGGGGCCGGATTCGCGATCGTGGACTGAAGCGGGACCGCGCGGGAACGGTGGGATTGCTGCGGGCTCATTGCGACCAGCGGGAGGCATCCCGGCTCCAGCAGCCACAGACTTTTTACCACCATTGCGATTCGGAGCTTGCCGGGATGTTCGCCCTGGAGCTGGGGCTGCAGCCGGTTGTAGAGCCAACGATGGAGGTCCTCGAGCTGATTGAATGTCCGGGTGACCGGCTGGAATTCCTGCGCCTGCGGGCGAGGGCTATCGGGTATGAGTTTGCGGTTACCGCGGGTACGCTCTATTTCTCTCCGATGTTGCCGGCTGGTAGTGATGTTCCCGGGCTGCCCCCATGTGCAGGAGTGCTGGCCGCCGATGACAGGGTGCTTGAATTTGTCATCGAGGAACATTCAGCACGAGGCAAGGGAGGCTTCTTCGAGGTTGCCGGAGATCCAGGGTGGCTTCCACTCCAGGAATTCGAAATCGTTGGACAGGGCGGGTTTCCCGCGGGGCACTACAGGGTTGCCAGGGCGCGGCATTGCTGGGATCGGCTTGGCTATCGCACCCGGGTTGATTATCTCGAGAACGGCGTCGATCTCGATGGCTGGAAGGGAGGTGAAAATGGTCGGCAGGATTGAGACCACGGATGCCTTCTTCGCAGGAACCCGGGAGCTGGGAGCTGATGCCGGGCTCGTAGAAGAGAGATTGCGACTACTTCTCGAGGTGCGGCCGGGGGAGCGTCCGCTGCTGCCTTCCTTCGGGTGCCGCGTACACGGGATGGCGGCGATTGAAACACAGCATGATCAGCAGCTCGCAGCGGTTTTTGTCGAAGAGACCCTGGGCGAATGGGCTCCCTGGGCCGGTGTTCGCCGGGTGAAAATCCTGGCTGTGGAAGGCGTGAAAATCCAGGTAAGGCTGGAGGGCAGGGCACCGGTGATGGATATTACCTTCAGCCTCCAGCGCAAGGAAAACAATGTGTGCTGAAACAAGGGAGAATATGCCGGATCCTGTAAGCGATCGGGAACGGGAAGCTCTTCGGGAGCTCGAAAGGGCTGCTGCCGCACGCCTTCCGGACTGGGCAGCGAGGGGTCCTGGAGATCCTGCACGGGTCCTGCTGGAGAGCTTTGCGGTTGTGCTTGCCCGCCTCGAGGGTGAGCTGGCTGAAAGTACCGAGCGTATCCTGCCACGGCTGCTGGCGGAGCTGGGCCATGAGCCCTTCTGGCCGGTTGCCGCAAGCTCTGCGGTCAGATTTCATCCCCGGGAAGGAATGCAGGGAGCTGTAAAGGTTCCCGCTGCAACGGCTGTAACTGCCTCCCGGAAGACGGCAGGGGAGAGAAGGGTTTACTTCGAAACAGCAGCCGATGGATGGGTTTCTACGGCTCGTCTCGAACATGCAGTGGTGCTCGAGGGGGATGTGGCCAGGCAGCTTCCTGTCGATGGAGAAGAGGAAGCTCCTGTCAGGCTCTTCGGGTCCGACCGCCTCAACCATCATCTCTACCTCGGTGATGCCGAATGGGATCAGCTCAGGCGTTACAAGGCTGAGCTGGTACTTGAGTGGCCGGGTACCCCGCAAGCCGTTCTCGAAGGAGAATGGGAATATTCCAGCGGCGCAGGCTGGAGGCTGCTGCCGGTTGATTTCAGCCAGAGCTGCAATACAGCAGGTGCCCCCCTGCTCCGTATGAGGATCCACGGTCCCCTGCCGGACATGACAAGCCGCGAGATCGAGGGGTTTGGTGCCCCGTGGATCCGCCTTCGATTGCCCAGGAGAGCCCCTGTATCGCTGGCAACGCCGACGGTGGTCTGGCTGCTGAGACGAGACAGGAAATCAAAACAGAAGAAGCTGGTTGACCGCCCGCCGGCCCGCCTGTTCGTCCATTCCGGCGATTCGTGGCAGGATCATTCGTTCTCATCCGATGGGAGCCTCGAGCTGGGGACGATGTTTCAGCGCTACGGACCGGCAGTATATCTCGGCTGGGATCAACCGCAGGCGGCGAGTCTGTACTGGCGCTCTGGTGGAATCCGGGGCGGCGTGGAGAACGGCCAGCCGGGACTGGAATGGGAAATTTCCTGTGGTGACTCCTTCCGGAAAATGGAGGTGGTCGATGGGACCCGGGCATTTACAGGCAGCGGAACAATTTCCTGGGAGGCCCAGGAAGGCTGGAGTCGCAGAAGGCTCTTCGGACGGGACCTCTACTGGGTGAGGGCCTGCTGGTCGACCGGGTTCTACTTCAGCCCTGCGCTGGTCAGGACGCTGGTTCCCGGTGGAGTTGAGGTGATCGAGGGACGTACGGTCGGGAGCCAGCCTGCAACTCTGCAGTTCAGGAACTCGGTGGCCGTTCTGCCGCCTCATCCGGAAGGCGATTTCGAGCCCTTTGATTCTCTGCAACTGTCTGTTGAGGGTGGCTGGAAAACTTTCAGGCTGGAGGAAGGAACAGGGGTTCCGGGTCCGGCCGGCTTCCGCCTGCGCAGGAAATCCAGTGGAGAGGCAGAGGTGGTAGCAGGTATTGGGCTCGATGGGCCGGTGAAGGCCAGGATCGAGGGTTTGCGGACAGGGATCGGCCGGGCGGGGAAAGCTCTTCGCGACAGCCTTGATGTTCTTGAGCTGGAGCTGGAGGGTCTTGAGCGCATCTCGCATCCGGTTTCGGTGCTGGATGGGTCGGAGAGTGAGGACCGGGGGCATTTTTACCGCCGCCTTGCAGTCGAACAGGCCCACGGCGGGACGCTGGTCAGCGGCGCTGATTACGACAGGCTCCTGCGTACCATTGATCCCTCGCTTTCGAGGATAGAGGTGGTTCCGCACCCGCTTCGCCCGGCAGAGGTCTGGGTCGTCGCCTGGGGTGAGTTTCATGCAGAGGCCGATGCAGAGCCTTGCTTTGAGCCCATAGGAGCCCAGCGCCTGGGAGCACTGCGGCGTTATCTGCAGTGCAGGGCTCCTCTCGGGACCGTTGTTCATGTCGTTGAGCCGATGCGGATTCCCTTCAAGGTATACCTTGGTTTGGCAGGTGGTGGGGAAAAGAGCTCCGCAGCCGGCTCCCGGTTGCGACGGCAGCTTGCCTCTTCCCTGCAGAACTATCTCGCCCCCCTTACCGGTGGAACAGAGGGGAAGGGTTGTCCCCTGGTGACGGAGGTTACGGCCGAGCTGGTTTGCGATATCGCAGGAGAAATTCTTCGTGAGGCTGGGGGGAAAGATGAGTTTTCGTTGCGGGTGGAATCTTCGCTGGATTCTGCGGCTGCTCTCGATCTCCCCATCGCTGAGGGCGTCCTCGAAGCTGTTGAAATCGAGTCCGAGCAGGTGGAGATCCAACCTGCAATTGAAGACAGGAGCGGCGCATGAGGCAGCCGGAGAACTCAGACCAGCTCATGGTTGCCGGGCATCTTCCGGCAGCCTGGCGGCGCGCGGGTGGAGAGGTCCTGGAAAGCTGCCTGGAGCTTGCCCAGGGGATGGTGGAGGGGCTCGATGCCCGGATAGGGGGGGAGGAGGGTGAGGCAGCTCGATGTGGCGAGGCCCTTGCGGAGGCGCAGGCATTGCTTGGCAGTAAGGCAACTGCCGGGGTAAACGAGCTTGGCCTGGCTTCCCTGTTTTCAGGCTCCATGGCTCGTCCGCGGATCTGGACAGGTATTGGGGTCAGCAGAATTTCCAGCCGGCGAGTCAGGGTCAGGGGACCCGGTCCGCGCGGTGGAATCGTCCTGGCCTGGAGCCGGTTGCAGCTGGAAGGAGCTCCCGGGAAGTTGCCGCTGAACGCCGGCTTTCTGCCGCCGGGGGTTTGCGCGCAGGCCGTCATTGTTGACGAGGAGGTCGAGGCCAGGGTGCCTGTGATCGGCCGGGTATTGCGGGCCGAGGTGATCTGGGAGGGCAGGGGGTAATTCAATTCCTCCCGGGAAGCAAAAAACCCCTGCCCGGGAAATGATTTACCGGGCAGGGGCCTCGTGTATTCCAGCAAATTGTTTGCAGGCTTAGTTAACCCGCCCTGGTCTCGAGCAGGAACCGTTGGACTCTTCGCAGCCCAGTCCGAAGCTAGGGGCTCCCCGCTCAAAGGTTTCGCACACCGGGTTGGGTCCATCCCAGGTTACGGGTGGAACTCCACCGAGGAACAGGAACTGGAGCACCTGGACCGAATCAGTCAGCCCGATCCTGTTATCTCCATCGGTGTCGCAGGCAGCCTGGCACTGGGGCGTCTCACCACCAGTGAAGAGGAAGTTGAGCAGGTAGACTGCATCAGTGAGCTGCGGATTGGTGTTCCCGTTGCGGCAGACGGAACGAATGAAATAAACAGTTTCGGATGCTTCACAGGCATCCCCGATTCCGTTACCGTTCTCGTCGGCCTGGTCCGGGTTGGCTCCATTGATGCAATTGTCGCATTCATCGCCGACTCCGTCGTCATCTGAGTCTTCCTGTCCCGCGTTGGACACTACCGGGCAATTGTCCACATTGTCGAGGATCCCGTCCTGGTCGCTGTCGGTCGACTGGATACAGAGGATCTTCTCGGATCCGTAGCAGCCCCCTTCCATGTTTCGGAAGAACTGGAGGACAAGCCTGTCACCCGGAGTGGTTCCCTGGATCGTGGCCTCGCTGACCTGGACTCCTTTTATGGTGTCTGAATACACCGGGTTCAATTCTCCAGCCGGCAGGACGTATACATCGAGGGATTTGTAGAATCCGGTATTGGTCCACCTGGCTGTTGTAGCCCCGTTGCCCGTGGGGTCGTAGGAACAGACAGCGTCACCTTCGACCGGATCGGTATAGGGGCTGGAAGGCAGCACGTTGACCGCCAGCTCGTTGAAAGCACTCGCCTCCAGGGGCGTGGTGCAGAGTCCCTGGATACCTATGTCGATCTCCATGTCGGGTACTCCCGAGAGCATCACGCGGTTAGGGTTCTGACCCCCGACCGGATCGAAGGGAAAGGTTACGGGGCCGGTACCGAGGATATCTTCATCGATCCTGAGGTTGATTCCACCGCCGTAGGTTGCTTCCATATTGCGCCAGGTGATTTCGACCTCAGCCAGGCCGTCCTCTTCACTGTAGCCCGTCTGGCAGATCTCGAGTCCGGCAACCGGGTTGCACTGGTCAGCCTCACAGTTGATGGTGCAGCAGGATCCCTGCTGCACGCAGCCGAGGTAGAGTACGTTGCCGACCGCTTCGGGTGATCTCCACTCAGGCTGCAAGCTGACGCAGTATTCCTGCCCCGAGTTCAATCCTCCGAATATAATCCCCGGAGGCAGGATGGTGTCGTTGATGTCCCGGTTCATCAGCTCACCGTTGAGGTAGACGAGGTAGTTGTCTGCACCGATGTTGGCGCCGAAGGTGACGGCGAGCCCACAGCTGCCGTTGATCTCCGCCTGGCCGCATTGGATGCTGCTGAGGTCGTGGGTCTCGTCAGGAAATGGAGGCGCGTCGAAAACGATGAGGCTCAATTCTTCAAGGGTGCCGTTGTTGAGCTCTTCGATGCGGATGAAGTGCTCACCGGGTTCGAGCCCGGTGAGGTTCAGCCCGTTGATGTTATTGCCGGTTTCGAGGATGTCGGGAAGGATCCCTGTGACAGGGTCTCCGAATTGCTCGTCATCGACAAAGAGCAGGACTCCCCCGGAGTTGGCGGGGATTGATTCCTCCCAACGCAGGCCGACGACGTTGCAGGGCTCTCCTCCGCAGTCTTCCTTGTACAGTTGAGAATCTGCATCGGTACAGGAAGATTCAGCATAGTAGAACTGTATGGCCTGGAGGCTGCCCACATCCGCGCCTCCACCATCTCCAGCGCGGTGGTTCATGGCGCTGAGGACCTGCTGCTGGCGAGCACTCAGGGAAGTGACCGTAGCGTTTCTTCCCCGTGAAAGTACCCTCGGCCGGGGTTTTACCAGCCTGTATTGTGCGGATGGCTCCCGCAGCTGCAGGCGGTAGCCTGCCTGTGGAACATCTCCGGCCGTCAGCAGCGAGGCTGCCAGGGTGAAAAGGATCGCAAATGTAATAACCGACAGCAGACGGTGTCCAACCCTCATGCTTAGCTCCTATTAGAAAAATCCCACTTGAGTCCCTTCAAGGCGCATGGATTTTTTTCTGCTGAAGAACCTTGCCTGCCCCATGATCCATGCTCCAACAACTCCGAAAAAAAGTTCTTCTCTTTCGAGAATACCACCGAGGTGGCGATATGGAAGGGTTTTTCATCTTTCCCGCTGCGGGAAACCCCCGATTTTCTGACGGACCGAATCAGCAGCAGGGCCACTGATAAAGCAGTGTTCGAGGATCCTGGCAGTTAAACCCCAGACCTCGTGTCGTGAGAGCTGGAAGCTGAGAATTTCCCTTTTCCGGCCTTTCGGGTCCAGCCAGTGTCCACGTGTTCTGAACAACCCGGGCTGCACTCTGTGGGCTGGAAGGTAGAGCACCTTGTCGACCTCGGCCGGATTCGGCTTCAGCTTCAAGGGGGATTCGACCCACCCGACATAAGGCTTCACGGCATGTCGAAAGCCTGTTTGCTGCCAGTCAAGTTCGGCGATGATCTCTACGGATTCAGCGGGGATTCCCAGCTCCTCGCCGGATTCCCGTAGTGCGCAATCAAGCATCCCGCAGTCATCTTTTTCATAGGCTCCCCCGGGGAAGCAAACCTGCCCGGAGTAGGGGTCGGTTTCGCGTTCAGGCCTCTTCATCAGCAGAACCTGCACCTCTTCCTCTTGCAGGATGAGGGGAACGAGGACGGCGAACCTTTTTTCATTCATGGTGAGCTTCGCCCGGTTTGCAGGGAGAGAGTTTTGCCGAGGTGGGGACCGGGAGGGGCGGGCGTTAACAGGACCGGGAAAAAATCAGATCGAGAAGGAACTGCCGCAGCCGCAGGTTCCGCTTGCGTTGGGGTTATTGAAAACAAACCCCCGGCCCATGAGACTGTCCTGGAAATCGACTTCGACATCGTCGAGGTAGAGGGAGCTTTTTTCATCGATGAGAATCTTGACTCCTCCGATTACCTCGACCTTGTCCTTTTCGGAGATGTTTTCGTCAAATCCCATCTTGTAGGTGAACCCGGAGCAACCTCCTCCAACGACCATGAGCCGGAGTCCCGCATCCTCGTTGAGGTTGTTGGATTCTACTTCCTTGGTCATGAGAGATTTGAGTTCCGTTGTGGCGATCTCGGTCAGTGTAATCTGCATAGGGCCTCTTTTGCTGGAGCCTTTTGTACATTTCGAAGGGGTCACTCCCGGTTTGACCCGATACTACGATTATAAGTGCAGAAGCGGGCAGTGGCAAGGCGCCTGCATGCAGGAGAAAACTATTACCGGCCCTGGCGCAGTTTTTCCACAGTTTCAATGATTCGACCGACCGCGTAATGAATCTCTTCTTCGGTGGTGAACCGCCCGAGACCGATGCGCAGGGTCGAAACAGCCAGTTCTCCAGGGGTACCGATGGCCTTGAGAACATAGGATGGCTCAGCGTTTCCCGCCGTACAGGCCGAGCCGGCGGAAGCCGCCAGGTCACCCAGGCTGACAATCAGGGCGCTGCCATCGACATTGCGGAAACTGAGGCTGAGATTTCCCGGCAGCTTCCTGGTCGTATCGGCGGGCCCGTTTACGTTGACATCGGGGATTCCTTCGCGAACTCCTGCCAGCAGGAGGTCGCGCAACTGCCCGACCCTCGTAGCCTCTTCCTGGAGCTCTTCCCGGGCAATCCGGCAGGCCTCGCCTAGGCCGACGATTCCCGGTACGTTGAGTGTTCCCGGCCTGAGTCCCTCTTCCTGTCCACCACCGAGGGCCAGGGGTTCCAGCCGGACCCGGTTTCCTCTTTTTCTTTTGTAGAGTGCTCCGACTCCCTTGGGCGCACAGAATTTATGACCGGAGATGGACAGCATCGAGATTCCGGCGGCTTCGACGTCCAGCTCAACCTTCCCGGCTGCCTGGGCTGCATCGCAATGCAGGAGGGCTCCTGCTTCGTTGATGACCTCGCCCAGTTCCTGCAGGGGCTGTACAGTACCGATCTCATTGTTGGCAGCCATGATGCTCACCATGAGCGTGTGTTCATCGATGACTTCCTGGAGAGCGGCCGCACTGATAAAACCCTCTGGATCCGGATTCAGAACGGTAAGCCGCCAGCCTTCTTTTTCGATTTTCCTGAGAGGATCGAGTACCGCGTGATGCTCCGTGCTCTGGGTGATGATGTGGTTGCGCTCACCCGGCGGTTGCCGGGTGGCTCCCCGCAGTGAAATGTTGTTCGATTCTGTCGCTCCCGCGGTGAAGTAGATTTCCCCGGGGCTTGCATTGAGCAGGGCGGCCACCTGGGCCCGGGCATTTTCAACCGCCTCGCGAGCGGTCCAGCCATAGGAGTGGGTCTTGCTGGAAGGATTTCCGAAAGAACCCTCCAGGTAGGGGAGCATCGCTTCGAGGACACGGGGGTCAACCGGCGTGGTCGCATGGTAGTCGAGGTACACTTGTTTTTTCATGACAGTCGGGCTATTTTAAATCCTCAGGCATGAAAAACTGTCCACCAAAGTTTCGGGCCGGGAAGATTTGTTTTTCGAGCGCACCTCGGCCGCTTCAGCGGCGGCAGTCCCCCTGTGCTTCCACAGGAATCGCCGCCGACCAGGAAAATCGCCAGGTGCCTTGACCCGATTTTACCAGGATGCTTTCAGAACGATGGATCGCGCTCGATTTTTAACCGTCTGAGTACCGAGAACCAATGCCAGAAATTGAATACCGTTTCTTCCACCGGCAGCTGTGCGCAGGGTTTTCTGCCACGCTCCTTGTTCTGCTGCCTTCCGTGTTCTGTTTTTCCCAGCAGGAGTCGAAACCTGCAGCGGGTGAAGTGGCCGCCCGCCTGGTCAATTCAATAGGAATGAAGCTGGTGGAGGTAAAAAGTGGCGAATTCCTGATGGGATCGAAGAATGAATTCGGCCGCTGGGCGCATGAGCACCAGCATAAGGTTCGAATCACAAGTCCTTACCAAATAGGGGCTTTCGAGGTTACCCAGGGAGAGTATGAGAAGGTTATGGGCAATAACCCCAGCTATTTCCGCTCTGGTGGTGGTGGTAAGGAGAGCGTCAAGGGAATCGACACGGGCAAGTTGCCGGTGGACAGCGTCAGTTCGAGCGAGGCGGTGGAGTTCTGTCACAAGCTCTCGAACTTGCCGGCTGAAAAGAAGGCGGGCAGGGTCTACAGTCTTCCCACCGAGGCCCAGTGGGAGTATGCCTGCAGGGCAGGGACCACGACGCCTTTTCACTATGGAGAACAACTGGATTCAAAATCGGCTAATTTCGATGGAAACACCCCCTACCTGAAGAGGGCCGACGTGATCAAGGGAGTCGATCCTGCAACCATCGCCGGTCCCTACCTCAAGCGCACTACGCCGGTCGGATCCTATGCTCCCAATGCCTGGGGAATCCATGATATGCACGGTAATGTCTGGGAGTGGTGTTCGGACTGGTTCAACCCGGTGTACTACAAATCCTCGCCTGAGGCGGACCCGAAGGGCCCGGAGAAGGGGACGAAGAAGGTCTCGCGTGGTGGTGGGTGGTACTATTTTGCCGCCGGGTGCCGGGCTGCCAGTCGTTATCAGCGTGACCCCGGCCGCAAACGCAACACCGAGGGCTTCCGGGTGGCCTGTACGATCGCAGGGAAGTAGCGCGCCGGTTCTCAGTCCCCGCTGATCTCGAGAGAATAACGATAGGGTTTTTTCCGGGTTCGAACCTCGATCTCGTAGATTCCCGGGGGGAGAGCCGGCAGTTCGAGTTCGCCACTGACATGGATCTGTTCGTCGTGAATAACTGTGCCGGTGTTTTCAAAGATCACCACCGATACATTTCCTGTGAAAATCTCACCGTCAGGCTTTTTCAAACTCAGCCGGGTTATCTTTCCCCTTTTCAGGCTGGCCCGGCCGCGTGGGTTCCTGGCCGGGTTGATTTTTACGCTTGCAGGAACATGCCCCGGAGCTTCTATGCGGAGTCGGTAGGTTACGGGGAAGAGGCCGTCGAGGAGAATATTTCCTGCGGGAGAAAGGACCGTTCGCTTTGTCCAAGGAGCCCGGCTTTTCTGGATTGCTGTCGGGTTCAGCATCTCCGCTGTGATGGTGCATGGTGACCGGATGGGTTCACCGTTTGCTGCGGAGGCAATCTCGAGGTCGTAAACGAGGGTCTTCAGGGATACGGAAAGCTCGGCTGTTTTTCCCGATTCGACATTCAGTTCCCGGGTGAAGGGGAATCCCCGGCTGCTCAACCGGTATCTGCCGGGTGGAAGGGGAGCCATGGAGAAGCCCCCGCTTTCATCACTGGAGAATTCCGGAGAGTGTCCCATCTCCGGCAGGCTCAAGAGCTCCAGCGGCGTAACGAAAGGTTTCCCATCGAGGGTGACTTTTCCGGCTAAACCACCGTTTTCTTGTGGGCCGTCGGTCGTCAGGTTGATTTCCCTTCTCTCTCCAGAGCTGAGTTGAAGGTTTTGCGCAGGCTGGGATACCGACTGCCCCCTTCCGGTCCATCCAGCATCTTTGCGGGCTGTGCCCGCAGGACTTTTTCCGATGATGATCCGGATATCGGTGGCGGTGGGAAGGCTGGTGAAGCTATAGCGGCCCTGGTGGTCTGTCGAGGTGCTCCGGGGCATGCATTCTGCGCAGCTGAGTACCACAGGTACGGATCCAACGGGTTTGCCCTCTCGGGACCTTACACGACCTTCTATGGTCGCTCCAGTGCGCAGGCTGAGCGGGTGTTTTTGCGAAGGATCCGGCAGGGGCAACGTGATGGGTTCGCCTTGGTAGGCTGCATAGCGTGGATGGGTTACGCGAAGGCGGTAGGTGCCTGGTTCAAATTGCCTGAAACCGAAGTTGCCGCCGGAGTCTGTATAGGTACTCATTATTGCCCGCGTGGGGCGGGGGACCCTGATTCCATGGAGCATCGTATGGCCTGACCAGGTACCTACAGCGCTGAGTAACTCGACCTGGGCACGTGGCACGGCTTCCTGTTCGAAGGTGACAAGCCCTTGCAGTTGTGAGCGGGACGGACTGAGGCGCACAAGACAGGTTTCCGGAGAGGTCTCTCCATCGAAATCGATGATCGGGGAGACGCCGTACAGATTTCCTTCACCACTGACTCTCAATCTGAATTTTCCTGCCTTCCGGGGCAATCCGACCCGGATCTCTCCTCCATCGAGAGAATGGTAGAGGAGCCCGGTCTGTCTTGCCGGCTGGAAGTCTCCATCTGCCCGTACCTCTACTTCTACGGTTTCCGGCCTGACAGGTAACCCGGTTGAGATGTCGATTGCATGAGCCCGGAGAACAAGTCCCGGCAGGAGGGTGATCTCGAAATGGTTGACCTCCTCGGAACTTTTTGCAGCGGAGGTTTCGATGATCTTTTCGCGGTAGCCGACATGTCTCACTCTTATCCTGCCGGGAGGGGGTATCCCCAGGGCGCATTCCAGGAGCCCCAGGTCATCGGTTCTGCCCAGGTACCGGCCGACTGAATCAGCCTCTCCTGTGCTCACCGGCCGGTCGGCCCAGGCCTGGGCCTCTGCAAGGTAGGCCCCTTTTTCGTTAACGACCGTGATCCGCGTGGGGTTGCCGTGATTGAGAACAATCTCCAGCGGTTTTTTCTGTCCCGGGCCGGAGGGGGTTACCCAGGCGAAGCGGGTCAGGCAGCTGGGATGATTGTAGAGTATATGTGTTCTTTCGAGCTGGAGAAGCGGGCTGGACCAGGTTCCATCGGGGGAGGTTTCCACGGTTCCGCAATATCCCGCACTGCTTGTTCTGAAGCTGACCTTGCTGCTGCCGAGGGGTTCTCCATCGCTGTCATATACAGTTCCCCCCAGGGTATAGCCCGGCTGGAGGACGGCATCCGCTGCCCGTCCGGCTGTTTTGATAGCAGCCCCGGGATCTGCCGGTTGCACGGCCAGGGATTCCAGCCGGCCGGGGAAATAATCCGGGTGTGAGAGGTTAATTTTTCTGCTGTTGCGTGGGAGCTTGAAAAGTCCCTGTTTATTGGAGCGAACCTCTATGTTCCCGCAGCGCACCAGAGCGTCCTGGATGGGCTTTCCCCCTGGATCGACAACACGGCCCTCGATGAGATAGGCCGGATCGAGGGTGTCGATGATGGAGGCAGGTTGAGCGCTTGCTTTCGGCGAATCGGTTTTTACTGGCGCCGGATAACTATTGGAAGGATCGCGAAGCCTCAACCGCTGCTGCCCATTGTCCAGGCTGTTGACGACACTCCAGATGCCAAGGCCGATAGCAAGCAGCAGGCAAACAGTTCCCGCTCGGGGGTTATCCATTTTCGGGGTCCTTTGACCCCTCGAA
>JAYGDV010000194.1:0-3802 GCA_046582735.1 Planctomycetota bacterium | reverse complement strand
GGCCAGTTTTTTCTGCAGGTATCCTGCAAACAGGAGCACCACCAGCCCCACGAAAACCTGCAGGCCGCCAGCGATGTTGTTTTCTGTCGTTTCGTCAACGAGCTTGATAACACCCAGGACCAAGGCGAGAATTCCAAGCAGGGTGACCACGATCACGAAGACGTGAGTGTACCAGCCCCTCTTGATGGCGAATGAGAAAAAACCAATCGCCAGAACTAGGATAGCGATCAGCAGTAGTTCAACTGGTCCGGGCATCTGCAGTACTTTGCAAGGTGGGGATTAAATGTTCTAACTCCTGGTTATTGTAAGGTCGTTGCATGTGGAGGGCCAAGCCACGTTTCCCCTGCTTGCCTGTTTGTCTGCGCTCGAATAGGCTATGGGTTCTCTGGAACGGAAAACGAAAGGGAATAGACATGAGTCGAATCGGAATCTGTATCCTCCTCGGGCTCGGCAGCCTGTACGGATCCCTGGAGGCGGCGGATAAGCCCAACTTCGTCGTCATCTTCTGTGATGACCTTGGCTACGGCGACCTCGGGTGTTTCGGTAATCCTGTTATTCGAACACCCCATCTTGACCGGATGGCGGCTGAGGGGCAGCGCTGGACCAATTTTTACGTTGGGGCGAGTGTCTGTACACCCAGTCGGGCTGCGCTGCTCACAGGCCGGCTTCCTGTTCGAAACGGGATGATGTCGGCTCGCCGGAGAGTGCTTTTCCCCGATTCCAAGGGCGGGCTCCAGAAGAGCGAAGTGACGATTGCCGAGTGCCTCAAGAGCGTGGGGTACGCCACCGCGGCGGTTGGCAAATGGCATCTTGGCCATCTGCCTGAATACCTCCCCGTTGCCCATGGCTTTGATTCCTACTGGGGCATTCCCTACTCCAATGACATGGATGCCCGGGGAGGCTTTCCCAATTACAGGCAGACAGCCAGGAAGAACCCCAACTACGTTGCGCCGATCGAACAATACAATGTCCCGATCATGCAGGATACGAAGGTGGTTGAACGCCCCGCCAATCAGCACACGCTCACCAGGCGCTACACCGAGAAGGCGGTCGAATTCATCCGGGGCAATAAGGACAAACCGTTTTTCCTCTACCTCGCCCACAGCCTCCCGCATATTCCGCTTTACGCAGGCAAGAAATTTCGAGGTAAGAGCCGCCGGGGCATCTACGGAGATGTCATCGAAGAGATCGACGCCGGGGTGGGCAAGATCCTTTCAACCCTGCGCGAGCTGAAGATCGATGAGAAGACGCTTGTGGTCTTCACCTCTGACAACGGCCCCTGGCTCCCGTTCAATACTCATGGGGGCTCGGCCGGTCTCCTTCGTGAGGGGAAAGGGACCACCTTTGAGGGCGGCATGCGGGAGCCCACCGTTTTCTGGTGGCCCGGGAAGATGAAGCCGGCCGTGCAGATGGAGATGGGCACGACGATGGACCTGCTCCCGACCTTCTGTTCACTGGCTGGCGCCAAGGCCCCGGCAGACAGGACCCTGGATGGATACGATCTCTCCGGGCTGCTTCTTGGCAAGGCCGGAAAGGGCCCGAGAAACAGTGTTCAATACTGGCGGGAGGAGAAGCTCTACGCCATCAGGGTAGGCCCCTGGAAGGCTCACTTCATCACCCAGGGGTGCTACGGTATCGGCGAGAAAAAAACCGTGCACGCCACTCCGCAGCTTTACCATCTCGAGAACGACCCGTCTGAGAAATATAACGTGGCAGCTAACCATCCTGATGTCGTCAAGACCCTGGTGGCGGCGGCCGATGAGCATCGAAAAAGTATCAAGCCGGTTGCTGACCAGCTGATCAGGAGGTAGTTTTCCCGTTGGGGATCCTCCCTGAAAGACACCTGTAACCACCGAATGAAAACAGTTGCGCGGGCCTGGTTCGCTTCAGCTGGAACAGAAAGGTATCGACATGAGAACAACCACTTTTATTGCGGCACTTCTGTTGCTTGCCGGAGCCGGCAATCTGCTTTCCGCTGACCGGTTCACGGTCGAAAAGACAGATGATGGCGCCATCGTCAAGCTGGACGGAAAGCTGTTTACCCGCTATCAGAAGCTTTTCCAGAACAAGCCGATTCTTCACCCTGTGATCGGGCCGACCGGCAAACAGATGACCCGCCCCCTCGGCGAGGGCGACCATGTGCATCATTCCTCTTTCTGGTTCACCCATGGAGATGTGAACGGGACCGACTTCTGGCACAAGGGTGGACAGATCAAACACAAGAGCTTTGTCGAGGCAAAGGGCGGCAAACAGGTCACGCTGAAGACGCTTTCCAGTTGGAATGATGATGACGGCAAGACCCTCGGCGAAGAAGCCCGCTCGATGGTCTTTGATGCAAATGACAAGGCGCGGTGGGTCGATGTGGAGATCCTCTTCACCGCCAGCGCGCCGGTTACCTTCGGCAAGACCAAGGAAGGCTCCTTCGGGGTGCGGATGTGGCCGAAGTCGACCGTCAAAGAGGGCGGCACCATTATCAACAGCGAAGGCCAGAAGGACGGGGCTGCCTGGGGGAAGCCATCCTCCTGGGTTGATTACTACGGAGATGTAAAAGGCGAGACCCTGGGAATTGCGATCCTCAACCACCCCGACAGCCTTCGCCACCCGACCACCTGGCACGTTCGAACCTACGGCCTCTTTGCGGCCAATCCCTTCATGAAGAAGGAGCTGAAGCTCGCCGCGGGAGACAAGTTCACCCTGAAATACAGGGTGGTTTTCCACAAGGGAACCACGAAGGACGCCGGCATCGCAGCGATTTACGCCGACTACGCGAAGTAAACGGCTCTCCCCCGGTCAGTCGGTCTTGCGGGTGTAGGTGATGTCGAAGGGTGAAAGTCAATGACCTGCCTGGAGCCGTTCATCGCAGGCGCTCCCTTGGGGGAGAAGCTCATCGTTTCTGTTCGTCTATGCATGTTTATGCGTTGATAAGAGAATTTAACTGCTGACAATGGGTGGCGAATCGACATTCAGGTCGTTTGGTTTGTTTCGCGCGTTCTCAATGGAGAAGAGTTGTGCTTAAAATAGCTTACCGAGCAGTTTTCCTGGTAGTGGTCGGTTGGAGTGGGTGCGTGTGCGGGCAGGGTCTTGTTGCTCATTACGAGTTTGATGGAGATTTCTGCGACAGTTCCGGCAATGAACTTCACGGGACGGCGCTGGGCGATGTGGTCATCGAATTTGACGAGGACAGAGACAGTGATGTCCTGGTCCTCGATGGTCTCGACGATACGGTGAACCTCGGCAGCAGCGGACTCTTTGATTGGAGCGAGGGTTTCAGCGCCGCTTTCTGGATGAAGGTGGCAACCTGGCAGGGAGGCTGGGATACCGTCCTCAAGAAGGAATCTGTTTTCAGTTTTGAGAGGGACCAGTCCTCTGACAACCTGGCCTTTTACCACTGGCCCAATTTTCGGGCGACCACTGTCAATGTACCGGCGGAAAGCGGTTGGCATCACATAGCTGCTACCTTCGATGGGTTGGAGCAGAATGTCTACATGGACGGGAAGCTCGTCTCGACGGCGGCCAATACAGGCGGGATGAACATCAACAGCGACCCCGTTTATATCGGCTCCAATGGGTCCGCCCGTTTTTTCAACGGCTTCGTCGATGATGTGCAGATCTACGATGTCGCGCTCAGTGCGGATGAGATTGCAGATCTTGCGGATAACCTGGGGGTCGTTCCCGCTCCCGGTGGCAACGGGGAGCCTGAACCTCCGGGGCCAGGTGCGCCACAGTTCATCAGGGGAGATCCAGACAACAGCGGTATAGTGAACCTGACCGATGCGGTTTTCATTTTAAGCTTCCTGTTTCT
>JAYGDV010000125.1:0-7105 GCA_046582735.1 Planctomycetota bacterium | reverse complement strand
ACCAGGCTGCGGCCGTCGAGATGAAGCTTTTTCGGGACGTTCACTCCGGCGAGCTCGAGCAGGGTGGGAAAGATGTCCATTCCGATCGCCAGGTCATCGCAGGAGCTTCCCGCCGCAATTCTGCCGGGCCAGCTCGCGATCGCCGGAACGCGATGCCCGCCCTCCCACAGCTGGCCCTTGCTGCCTCTCAGGGAGCCATTGTTTCCGAAGCTCGCGGCGCCGTTGTCGGAGACAAAGAAAACCAGGGTGTTTTTCTCGAGCCCGAGGCGCTTGAGCGCGGCGACGATTTCTCCAACACCCTTGTCCATCTCCTGTACCATTTCGCGGTAGGCGCGCTTGCGGAAGGCGGCGCTTCGCTTCTCCGGCACCACCTTGCCCTCGACCCGGAAGGCCGGATCCCCCGGCCCCTGGAAGGGCGTGTGCGGGGCTTCGTGTGGGACGTAAAGGCAGAAGGGCCGACCCTTGTGCTCTTCGATGAATTTCACCGCATGGCGCGTGATCAGGTGGGTTGAATAACCTTTTTCCCTGGTGTGCTCGAGCCCCTCCCACCAGTCATAGACTCCGACCCGGTCGTAGTGCGACTGGTAGTCGATATTGCCACTGACATAGCCGCGGAAACGGCTGAAGCCATGATGAACAGGGTTGAACTTCTTTTCATAGCCGAGGTGCCATTTCCCGAAGCAGCCGTTTTTATACCCGGCACCGCCAAGGAGCTCGGCGAAGGTTGTCTCGCTCTGGTGGAGTCCGTGGTTGCGGTTCTGGTTGAAGCCGGCGTAGATCACCCCGTCGACACCTGCGCGCTGCTGGTAGCGCCCGGTCAGGAGGGCCGCCCGGGTCGGGCTGCATACGGCGCCATTTGAGTGGTAGTCGGTAAAGCGGATGCCGGCCTGGGCGAGAGCATCCAGGTGAGGCGTCTTGTAGGCAGTATTGCCGTAACAGCTGAGCTCTCCGTAGCCAAGGTCATCGGCCATGATGATGACCAGGTTGGGTTTGCGTTTTCCGGCTTCGTTTGCCGCGAGCGTTGGAGCTGAGAGGAACAGGCAGAGGGTACAGAGGCCGAGTCGCATGTGGTATACCTTCGTTTTCGTATTGCTTAAGAAAAACGCATTTTAACGGGGAAAAGTGAAATGGCTGTCGAAGAAGGCAAAAAAGCTCCAGCATTTACTCTCGCGGACGAAAACGGCGACAAGGTGCGCCTCAGTGAGTTGGCGGGGAATTGGGTCGTGCTCTATTTCTATCCACGCGATGACACGCCCGGCTGTACCGTCGAAGCCTGCGATTTCACCTCCGGGTTGAAGTCCTTCGAGAAACTCGGCGCGAAGGTCTATGGCTGCAGCCCGGACTCGGCCGAGAGCCACCAGGAGTTCATCAAAAAGTTCAAACTCAAGATCCACCTGCTCTCAGACCCCGCGCACAAGGTCATGGAGAAGTACGGCGCCTGGGGCGAGAAGAACATGTACGGCAACATCACCCTCGGCGTTATTCGGTCTACGGTCCTGATCGACCCCAAGGGCAAAGTGGTGAAACACTGGAGGCGCGTCAAGACCAAGGGCCATGCCGAGAGTGTTCGGAAGGTCCTTGAAGCCGCGCAGTCAGCCTGAAAAGTAGGATCCCGGTCAGGGAGTGATGATCGTCAGCTTGTGCTCTTTGAAGTGAGGAATCAGCAGCCTGCCGCGCTTGGCATCCCAGCCGGGATCGGCGGGTTCCTTGAGGCCCTCGACCGCGACAGTGGTGCCCTTGTCGGAATAGCGGTAGACGCACTCTCCGGCCCAGCTGGTGATCAGCAGGCTTCCATCCTTGTCGACCACGATTCCGTCGAGTTGGTTCTTCGGCAGTTTGGCCACGAGGCGCTCGCGGCCCTCGCGGGCCCTTGCCCAGAGCAGCTCTCCTGAGTTCCAGGTGCAGACGAGCAGTCCATTGGCGGTTACGAGCAGGCCGTTGGGGTTGGGGACTTCTTCCCCCTTGGAAAGCGCCTTCACGGAGTCATCCGGGCTGATTTCGTAGACCGCGTCGGTCCTCGGCGCGTCCTTGTCACCGCCGAAGCCGGAGTCACTGACGTAGACCTCGCCATTGGGCCCCGAGGCGAGGTCGTTGAGGAAGGAGGAGCCCTTGAGCTCGATGACGCCGATGGGTTTGCCGGTGATCCGGTGGAACTTGCGCACGGCATTGACGTCCGCAGCGTAGAGAGTGTCGCCGACGATGGCCAGTCCCTTCGGGGCATTCAGGGTGATGCCCTCGGCGCCTCCGTCGATCCACTTCAGCTCGAGGATTTTTCCAGAGGGAGCGACCCGGGAGATAAACCCGGCTTTGTCTTTGCCGAGAGGGTTGCCGTTGATGTTCGAGACAATGTAGATGTCCGCCTTCTCGTCGTGAATTACGCATTCCGGAGTGTTGAGGCCTGAATCAGCAGGTGTCACGATATTGACGGCCTTGTAGCTTGTCGCTGTGATGCAGGCTGAGGCGGCACAGGCCAGGAGCAGGAGCATGGCAAGACAGGCGAATTTCTTCACGAAGAGCATTTCAGATCCTCCGGATGGTGTTTTTGACAGAAGCAGAGCCCCTCTTGATGGCCTTTCGGCTCCGTTTCATCAAGCGAAAAGAAGGCTGTGGTGGCCAGGGATCCGCCTCAGGGGTTGCAGGTGTTCGGGCAACCGACGATCGGCAGGCAGGATGTCCCCCCCACCGGTTCGGGGCCACCCTGGAAGAGATACCTGAGGACGTGAATGGCATCGGTCAGGTCGATGGACCGGTCGCCATTGAGGTTCATCAGTTCTCGGTTGGCCTCGTCCGTCACCTCTCCATCGGCGCAGGGGAGGCTCTGGGGAGAGCCCAGGAAAAGATGCCCGAGGAGGCAGACGGCATCGGAGATGTCCAGCCGGCTGTCCTGGTTGCAGTCTCCGGGAAGCTGTTGCCCTCCCGCGCCGTCCACGATGACGTTTTCAAAGGCCATGGCAAAGCCGCCGCGGTCGTCCCAGGCGACGAGGGTGACGAGATATTGCCCGGGCTCGTCCCAGGTGTGGGTCATGGTCTCTCCCATGCCACCGGTGCCATCTCCGAAGTCCCAGTCGTAGCGAAGGATTTCTCCATCGGGGTCGAAGGATGCGGAGGCATCGACCTGTACCTCGAAGGGAACGGCCCCGCGGGTTGCGGAGATGGTAAAGGAGGCCACCGGTCGTTCATTCGGGGCGAGCTCCCTGACTGTGATGGTTCGGGACGAAGTTCCGGTGTCCCCGCGGTCATCCCTGACCTGGAGGGTGACGAGGAATTCGCCGGCCTGCTGGAAGGTGTGACTGGTGTTTTCACCGGTTCCTCCCTGGCCATCGCCGAAGTCCCAGGCCCAGGCGGTGATCTCCCCATCCTCATCGCTCGATAAAGAGGCATCAAAATCGACCCGCAAAGGCGCAAACCCCGACTTCGGGCTGAGAACGAAGGCGGCCAGCGGCTCCAGGTTGGGAGGTGGCGGGCCGATGGTGTTGGCAGCTGCGGGGCTTCCGCCGTCGGTTTCCGATGGCCCCCAATTGTCCGGGTCGTTGCTGTAACCCCGGAGGTCCCGGCGCTCGAGGGAGGGGCCGCCGCCATCAGCCTCCACGGGCCATGGGGCCTGGTCGCTGTAACGGACGCGATCAACGAGAACCCAGGCGGGTTCCTTGTCAGCTTCGGGGGCGGCAGGGCGCATGAGGCGCAGGGCCTCGCCCCCGTTATCGAGCGCCCCACCGTAGGGGCCGTAGACAGGGACCTGCCCGGGCACCTCGTTGAGCTGGCGGAACAGGATGGGGTCAATACTCGAGAGCACCGCGAATCCACGCGCTGTGATGGAAGCTCCGGGGGGCAGCTCAAAGCCCTGCTCTCCGCCGAGGCGCGAGAGGCCGCGCAACCGCCAACCGAGCCCGGTGTCTTCATCGAAGAGGGAAACAGCCTGGCCGAGTGGGTTGTAGAGCTCAACGAACTCATCGCTCTGTCTGTCGGGATGGTAGTGGATCTCGCTGATGACGACGTGGCTGTCGAGGTGAGCGCTGTTTGCAGCGCCACCTCCGGAGCGGAATTGTTCAAGGCTCTCCGGGGCGTCTTCCCCGAAGCTCCGCTCCTGCAGGGCGCCATAATCCACGCCGACGCTCGTCTGCAGGCGCCCCCAGGACACCCCGGGGTCGAGGGCGTCGAAACGAATGCCGGTTATATAGCCGGTCAGCTCGCCGGTTGCGGCATCGGCGGAGGAGAGAAAGAGCTCATCACCGGAGCTGTCGAGGGCAAAACTGCCCGGCAGGCCTTCGCCGCGGTTGAAGGCGTTCTCGTAGATGACGTGATAGCCCCCCCGGGGAAGGATGACACCCTCGGGGATTCGGTACTGGCGGAGGCTTGCGGTGTCATCGCGGTTGTCGCTGAGATACCAACCTCCGATATCGACCGCCGACTCTCCGGCATTGAATAGCTCGACAGCATCTTCAAGAGGCGCATCGCTGTGGCTCAGAACTTCGTTGATGACCACGCCGTGGCGCTGCGGCTCCGGGTCTGCGGCGCCGGGAGATCCGAAGGCATCGGCGCTTGCGCGCCAGGTGTCCGGGCCGGAAGCGGCACTGCCAGGCCGCAGAGGGACCAGCGAATAGCCAAACCCGTCGGGGCCGAGGGGCCACCGCCCGCTGTCCTCGTAATCAATGGAGGCGGCGGTGTTGCCGAAGGCATCTTCCAGCCGAATCGACTCACCCTCGTTGGCGAGTGAGCCCTCGTAGGCGCTGAAGATCTCTGTCGCCGGATAGGCCGCCGCGAAGGAAGCCTCGTCGTCGGCAAGCACCAGTAACCCACCCGCAGCCAGCGCGCTTCCTTCGGGGAAATCGAAGGAGATGCCGGAGGTAAAGGAGAGGCCGCTGAGGTCGAGGGCGGAGTCGCCGAGGTTGGCGAGCTCGATGAAGTCGTAGGCATTGCCGCCGGGGGCGTGGTACATGACCTCGGTGATGGCCAGGCCTGACCAGGCCGCAGGAACGGAGAACCTTGCAGCGTTCAGGGCGCTCCAGGTCTCGCCGGAGCGGGCCCTCGCCAGAACGGCGGTGTTTTGTGTAATCCGGAGGGGCTCGTTGTAGGCTGCCGCAGAAGCCGAGAGAGCTCCGCTTCCGTAAATCCTCGGATCGCTGCCATCGGTGGTGTAATAGATAATTCCATTTCCACCGGCGGGGAGGCCCATGGACAGGGAGAATCCGGGGGCAACATTCCCCCCGTGGCGATTGAACTCCGGGGCTGCCAGGGTGGGGTAGAGGCGGGCGGAGCGTAATTGCTGGAGCACTCTCGATGAGCGGTTGGGAAACCAGGTGCGCAGCAACCAGTTGAGCTCGGTGGACCACTCCCCTTCGCGGGTATAGGGAGGTTCCCGGCGCACATCGCCCCAGCGCGCCGCCTCGAGCACCATGGGGGGGTTGATCTCGTCGGCGCGTCGCATATACATTTCAGCCGGGCGGTTATCCTCGGGCCGGTTAGGATTCCAGCTCTGCCGCTGGGGGTTGACGTACATGGGGCCGCCGTTGAAGAAGTGCTGGTGGATCCGGTCGGCAAACAGGAGGCGCCATTCAGGGCTCTGCCGCAGCCGGCTGTAGATTTCAGCCGGCGTGTTGTTGTTGCTGACACCGACACGGTTGACATTGACGTCTTTCAGTACATGCTCGGCATCCCAGCTGAAGAAGCGGAAGACCCCTCCGGCTGTTCGCCGGCGCCCGCCATACCAATTGTGATGCGGCCAGTCGTCGTTGCCGGTGTAGAAGTTGACCAGCATGTAATCGGCGATATCGAGCACATCGAGGTATTCCTGGAGAGCATCGTAGTTTGCGAGGGTGCCGAGGTTCGCCCTTGCCCGGGACATCATGGTGTTCCAGGCCGCGGAGTTTCCATCGACAACCTGCCCGCCACTGTGGCGAAAGATGTCCCACTCTTCCTTTTCGCCGCCGAGATGCTCTTCGCAGTAGCCGTTGTCCGGACGCTCGTGGACATCGAAGACGCCCCAGAACAGGCCGTTGAGAAAGACGCTGCACAGCCGACTGTGCGGGGCGAGTGAGCCGGTGGCCAGCTGCAGGTCGCTGACAAACATGTCGCGCACGTACTGGCTGCGTACCCGCTGGTCATGGCTCGGATGGGTGAAGGTCAGGTTGAGATGGGCATCGAGAACGAGATTGTCAAAGCGATCGACCGGCGAGCCGGGGAAGAAGTCATAGCGCAGCTTGCTTTGTCCGTAGCCGCCGCGGAAGGCGAGGCGGTAAGAGGTCTTCTTGGATTTCCACCCGTTGGTGGAGCTGCCGCCCTGGACGCGGATTCCACAGGGGATCTGGAAGCCCTCATCTCCATCGGGCAGGATCAACTCGGCAGTGACCTCGCGCTCCCATGCGGGCCCGGAGCTTGAGGGGTGAACGATAACTCCGCGGCCGGAGCCGAAGAGGTCATCCATGCTGCCGACAACGGAGATCGCCGGCAGGTTCATCAGGGTGCGCAGGCCCAGGGCCCGGTTGTCGCCGGTGTTGATAACCTGGGGGTCCATCTCGTAATCGGCGGAGGTTCCCGGCCAGGATGTCGGAAACCCGGTGGGGTTTCGCGGCTGCGAGAGCACTCTCTGCGGAAAGATATAGGACCAGGTGGTGGCGACCGATGGCAGCTGCCCGCGCTTGAAGGCCGCTGCGCGGACCGTCCGGGCCGGTGCCGTGGGGCTGCCGACAATCGGTATGGGTTCGGAATAAAGTGTAGAGTTGCCCTCAGTGGGCTCACTGCCATCCAGGGTGTAGTAAATGCTGGCACCCTCGGTGGCGCAGGTGAACTCGAGAGAGAACCCCTCGCCATAGAAGCCCCTTGGATGGCTTGGGGCCGGGTCGGCGACGACGCCCTCGAGAACCGCAGATGCGGCGTTGGACTCGCCGGGTGTCGGGGTGGCCAGGTAGCCGGGTATGCCGGTTTCCGTGCGCCCCCAGGCGAGGTTCGTCCGCTGCGGCGGATAGGCGGGGCTGAACTCCGAGACCGCCTGGCGCGGCGAGTTGGGCCCGAAGAGGCCGAGGTATTCTCCGCCGGTCTCGAGCTTGAAGTTCGCATGGAGATACCCTTCGGCCGGTGCGCGGTCCTTGCCGGAGGCAAAGACCAGCAG
>JAYGDV010000032.1:0-2288 GCA_046582735.1 Planctomycetota bacterium | reverse complement strand
TCGTTGTCATGATCGTCAGAAATAATAAAGACGATGTTGGGCTTGCCGTCCGCACAGGCATTCGTGGCCCGGAAAACCGAGAGAACTGCAAAAATCACCAGCAACACGGCCACCCTGTTGAAAACACGCATAGTTGACTCTCTACGATTCCCTCGTTACCAGTAAGGCCGTTTTCCTTGCGGTCAGCAAACGGCAGAACAGCCACATCGTGCCTCAGTTGGATCAGTCATGCAAGTGATCGGATTACCTGCACTAAATATGGATTCAACCAATAGATTGATTAAATCCCGCCAGTCTCTTCAAATAGAAATGAGGCCATGCCCATCTCCATCTGCAAAATCAGGGCATCGATTTTCAGAATTCTGAATTGGAAGGATTGACAGATGCGCCCCTGCTTCAGCCTGCTTCTCCTGGTGATGATTGCAACAAGCCTGCAAGCTGCCGACTGGAACCAGTTCCGCGGCCCCAACGCTGACGGAAAAACTGAAGCGAAACTCCCCCTGGAATTCGGAGAGGACAAGAACGTCGCCTGGAAAACCCCCATGCCTGGAAAGGCCTGGTCCTCACCCGTCATCTGGAAAAACCAGGTCTGGCTGACCAATGCCCTGCCGGATGGCCACAAGCTCTGGGCGGTTTGCGTCGACCTGGAGACCGGGAAAATACTCCACAACATCCTTGTCTTCGATATCGCTGAACCCCAATTCTGTATCGCCTTGAACAGCTACGCCTCACCGACACCGGTAGTTGAGGAAGGCCGGGTCCTGGTCAGCTTCGGCGCGCATGGAAACGCCTGCCTCGATACTGCCACCGGCAAGAAGATCTGGTCCCGGCAGGATATTGAATGCAATCATCACAGGGCCCCCGCCAGCTCTCCAATACCCCATGAGAACCTCTACATCCTTCTTTTCGACGGATTTGACAAGCAGTACGTGATTGCCCTGGATAAGAATACCGGCAAAACAGCCTGGACCCATCATCGCGCCTTTGATTTTCAGACAACCAATGGTGACAGGAAAAAGGCCTACGGCACCCCCTCCATCATTACACACAAAGGCCTCAAGCAGCTCATCGCCCCTGCTGCGGTTGCCACCGAGGCCCTGAACCCCCTGACGGGAAAGCTCCTGTGGACGGCGCGCACCGGCGGCATGAACGCATCAGCCCGGCCTGTATACGGCAGCGGGCTGGTTTTTGTAACCAATGGAATGGGCCGGATGTCGGCGATTGTGCCGGGGGGTAAGGGCGACCTGGGGAAAAACAAGATCGCCTGGTCTTCGAAGCGAGGTGTACCCAAGAAATCATCCCTGATACATGATGGAGATCTCCTCTACATGGTCAGCGATCTTGGAGTGGCCTCCTGCGTCGATGCAAAGTCCGGCACCGCTCACTGGGCATCCCGCCTGGGAGGAAATTACGCAGCATCTCCAATCCTCAGCCGCGGGAGAATATATTTCTTCAACCAGGACGGAGACATCCCGGTGATCGCTACCGGAAAAAAATTCAAGCTCCTCGCCCGCAACAAGCTGGCAGACGGCTTCATGGCCAGCGCGGCCATCGCCGGGAACTCGCTGATCCTCCGAACAAAATCAGCGCTTTATCGTATCGCCACTAAATAGCCCTGGCCGATCCCGCCGAAGCCACCCCCTTGAGAGCACCGGCGACCCCGGAGGCATACCCTTAATTCACAGTGCTGAAACAACTTAGAGTTATACCTCGGAATACTCTTGGACATTTGGCCTCGTAAGTTTGAACTGTAGGACTCAGAAGGCTTACAAAAGGCCCAGGTGGAGACATCGCAATGAAGACCCGTTCAATATACGTAACCGCATACCTTTTACTCCAACTGCTGACCTCCTTCGGAGGGCAAACAGCATTTACCCAGGAAAACCTCGACGAGGAACTGAAAAAAAAGGAAGAAACCCGCATCGGCCGCCTTTTCGAAAAGGTCGTGCCCACCCTTGACCAGGCTCGCAAACTGATCGATGGCCACGACAAGCTTCCCAAGCGACGCTTCCTCCTGCTTCGCCCCTTCGCAGATGACCAGCAAAGCAACGAGGCCGAGACCACTGAACTGCTCGACGAAGCGATCGAAATGCTGGATTCTTCCCCATTGCGGGACCTGTGGAATGAGCTTCATTCTATAAAACGCCAGGTTCGAAAAGCCCATCACAAGCTGGCGGAATACCGGCAACGCCGCGTTTCTGCGCCCCGGGAAAAAGAGATCGGGCTTTTTGACAGAGCCTTCGTATCCACCAAGGAAGACTACGATGAATTGATCGGAGAAGAAGAAA
>JAYGDV010000480.1:0-1897 GCA_046582735.1 Planctomycetota bacterium | reverse complement strand
ACCAATGCCATTAAATAACCAGCACTGGTCCCGGACTCCTAAATCCTAATCACCGGTGGAATCGAGGGGTGATCTCGTCCATCTCGAGCCGATAATCGCAAGCTGGTGTTTGAATGCTTCATTTCCAGGACTCATTCTTCTCAGCCAGCTTGTCAAAATCCCGCACGAGCAGCCACTGGGCCGCAAACTCTGTCGCCAGGGACCTGACCTTTTCATCTTTCAGCATGCGCAGGGTTTCCGCCTGCAGGACATCGAGCTTCAGCAGGCTGCCGTTGCCCGCCGCTCTACGCAGGCGCTCATCAGGAGCTGAAGACCAGAGGAAGTAACTCAGGCGGGTGGCGAGTTCGAGAGCGGAAACCGCCCCTGCCTCTTTCCCCGGGAGTGGCAGCTCAACCTTGAAAAGAAAATCGGGTGATACGAGAACCGCGGTGAACACCCCCCGGATCGCTTCCTCGTGGTTTTTCCCGAGCTTACGAAACGAATGGTAGGCACCGAGAAGGTCCTTTTTTTCAGCCCCGGTGAGCGGTCGCCTCCAGGCCCTCGAGGCGAGCTGGAGAAGGGCCTCCCGGTGGAGCGGCTCCGTGGCTGCCAGCCTCTGCTCAAATTTCCTGGCGCGCTCACGGATCGGCTTATCGTAGCGGGCGAAAATGATCACCATGTCGGGGCGGTCCTGGGTAGAGAACTCCGAGATCTGCTCAAAGCTGTCGACCAGCTTCAGCGGCTCCTGGCTGATGTAGGTCAACCTGTCCCACCGCCGGTCGAGCTCGCGGGCCTCCTCATCACCCAGCATCATCCGGCAAAGATAGTCATCCTCGCGGTAATAAAGCTTCAGGGTAACAACCTCATCAAGAGGCACCACCGGCGTGTAACACATCGCCGGGGGGAAATGCCGGCGGAACTCCTCGTTGCCCGCCTTCACCTTCTCGCTTCCTTTTCCACCAGGAGCCGCAAGCAGCGGTGAGGCGGCAACGGCCCGGTTGGCATCGATGGGTTGCTTTCTCAGCACAGCAGCCTGGATGCTCCCATTGCTCCCGAGTATCGGCTCATTCCTCGCCGTCACCTTGAAGACCCGTCCTGCCGTAAGCCCGCCGGGTATTCGAACCTCCAGAACGGAGGGAACCTTGAGAGCGATACTGCGCCCATCGATCCTGGCCCCTGCGGGACGACTCCCAAAGGCTTCCGGACGGAGGCCAAAACGCTCTTCATCCTCCAGCGCTTCCCCTGCCCCTGCTTCGGCTCCAAGGTCAACACCGCTGAAGAAAGGACCGGATACCGATTTCAACCTGTTGAGCAGCTCGACATCGGGACTCCCCTTTTCCAGTCCGCCGCTCAAGCGGCGCCGTGCTTCTTTCGCAAGGACTGCAAGCTTCAAGGCCGGCTCCCCTGCGACGAGAGCCTCTCTCCACTGTGCCAGGATGCTGCCCCTTGGAACCAGGTCGCTCGGGGGTGTTTTTTCGGCGATCTTACCCCTGTAAAAATGCCAGACCCCGGGATTGCCGAGGCTGTCATCATGGGGGTTGGCCTGCTGGATATCCCCCGATACATCGGAGGCCAGGTCCCAACGGCGTTTTTTCTCTCCGGCCTCGCTCAGGGCCAGGTCAATCCCGGTCAGGTCGCAGGAGTGCGCGCCCCTGGGGTCGATCACCAGCGATACGTAATCTCCACGGGCGATATCAAGATCCGCTACACTGCGCGGTTTCGTTTGCGCTCCCCTGTCGAGCAAACCACTCGCCAGGATCCGGGTCGCTCCATCTCTCCAGAGTTCCAGCTTCCAGCCAACTCCATTTCCACATTCGGGATGCTCATCCTTTACGAAAAACTCGGCCTTGAATCTCCCGGCAACCGGACTCTTCCAGCCCACAGCTACGAATACCCCGGGGAAGGGATGCACTGCGAC
>JAYGDV010000001.1:0-7617 GCA_046582735.1 Planctomycetota bacterium | reverse complement strand
GAGGGTGAGGAATAAACGGTCTGAAAGAAAACAGTTAACGGCTTCAAATCTCAGTACAATCGGGCCTCTTCGGCCGGGTTGTTTTTACTCGCCGGGGGAACCCTTTCCCGGTTCTTTAAATCGTCTTCGATTCAGTAGTTTCCATTAAAGGAGGAATTCTCATGAAGGCTATGTTCAGTTTTTTGGCGGTATTGGTTCTTGTCGGACTCTCCAGCAGCCCTCTGCTTGCCCAGAAGAAGGGTAAGAGGGCCAAGGCGCCGAGCCTGTTCTCAGGCCAGGTCAAGAAGGCCGTTCCCGGTATCGATGCGGTCGTCAGCCTCAGTGATGATCAGAAGGCGAAGTACGCTGAGGCCCAGAAGGCAATGGTTGCCTCCGAAGCCTATGTCGCTGCCGCCAAGACAATCAAGAACAAGGATGCCAGCAAGGAAGATCGCAAGGCCGCCTCGACCGCCATCAAGACGGCAAAGGCCGGACTTGCTGAGAAGTTGAACGAGATCATCGGTGCTGATAATGCAACGCTCGTTAACAAGGTCAACGATGCAGTGGCCAGTGCCCAGAAGGATCTTCGCACCGAGTACAAGGCCAAGTTGAAAGAGGCCAGGAAGGATAAGGAAGCTACTGCAGCGCTCAGGAAGGAAATGACGGCCAAGGCGGTTTCATCTATTTCCGAAAAAGTGAATGCTCTTCTCAGTGATGCCCAGAAGGAAGCCATTAAGAAGGCTTCGACCAGGGGCAAAGGCAAAGGCAAGAAGAAGGGCGAAAAAAAGGGTAAGAAGAAAGAAGATGCTGACAACGCCTGATTTTCATCTATAATGCTTCTAACGGTTTCTTTGAAAGCGCCCCTCATGCGCAGAGCGTAAGAGGGGCGCTTTTTATATCGATACATTTTCACGCTAGGTTCAGAGAAGGCGGCTTCCCCGGTGCAAAGAGACCATCAGTCTGCCAGGCGCAGCCAGGCAGACTCGATTCTTTCGAACACCGACCGCCAGGTGAATGGCGCCAGGAGCTCACCGGGGTCCTTTCCCGAATGGGGCAGGGGGGCTTCGAGTGTCCGCTCCAGGGCGCCCGAGAGATCATCCGCGAAGCCGGGAAGCGCTCCGGCTACCGGCTGGTCAATCTTCTCCATCTCCGGCAGCTCCACGGTATGGAGAACACCGGGAAGGTGGGGGAGGATGCCTGAGCGCACCCCTGGCAGCGCTGTGCAGACAGGCCGGCAGCCGCAGGCCAGCGCCTCGACCAGCACCAGTGGCAGACCCTCGTAGAAGGACGGCAGGGCGAAGACCTTGCAGCCGCGCATGAGCTCGGCGAGCCTCGGTTGATCGACACGTCCGTGGTAGACGAGCGCTTCACCGAAGGTCTTCATGCGTCCGAGAAGTCGCTCGGTCTCTTCTCCTGAGCCGCTTCCTGCAATCTCCAGCCTGGCCCCGGGCCGCCTTGCCCGCAGAATCTCAAAGGCGTCCAGCAGGGATGAAAGTCCCTTGCTCTCGCTGATTTTTCCGGCGTAGAGGATGGAGTCTCCCCTTTCCTCCAGGGCCTCCGTGCAGTGGAAGAGATCCTCCCTGTAGCCCGCCCCGACGATGGCGACCTGTTGTTCCGTGAGTCCGTATTCCTCCCGGTAGAGACGGGCATGGTCCTGGTGCAGAACGACGAAGAGGTCGTTGCGTCTGCAGTCTTCCCTGATCTCATCGGCGAGGTGCGGGCACAGGCTCAGTTGCCTCAGGGCCGTTCCATGCCCGTGGACGACGACGGGGATACTCCCGGCGGCATCCTTCAGCACCGAAGAGAGGATCCAGGCGTGGTGGGCGTGGATGATGGTCGGCTTGAATTCGTCGAGGGCTTGTGATAACGCCGAGGTCCAGGCGGCCCGGTAGGAAGAGAGTTGCCCCGGGGTCATCTCTGAGAACCTGGTGCTCGGGTAGGGCATGACGTCACTCATCCCGGGGATGAAAAAGTCGAGCGAGCCCCCCCCGTCATCATTAAATTCCAGCCGGGAGATCTCCCCGGGGTTGAGCCCATCGACGGAGCCTGGATCTCCCGCGGGTACTCCGATGAGAGCGTGCTGCTGCCAGCCTGCCGCACCTGCTTCCCTGGCAATTGCGTCGAGGGTAACCCCGCTGCCGGTGAGTGAGGGGCGCTGGGAAAGTGTGTGAAGGACCCGGGCCTGCATGGGAACTTATTGTACGAAAGCGGTGGCGCCGAATACAGTCCACGCAGCAGGATGGAAGGGAGATAAGTTGAACGAGTTGACGCGCCGCAGGTATCATGAGGTGAACCCACCAGGAGACCTCATGGCTCGAAAACAAACATCTACGCTGAGTCGACGGCAGCTGCTGCTTGGTGGCACCGTTGGCCTGGGCGCTCTCGACCTGGTCGGACTCGATCTTCCCTGCCTGCTGGCTGGCGAAGAAACCTCCGCAAAGCCCCGCTCCCGGGCGAAGTCCTGCATCCTGTTCTTCATGGAGGGTGGCCCGGCGCACCAGGATCTCTGGGATCTGAAGCCCGAGGCGCCGCTGGAATACAGGGGTGAGTTCAAGCCCATTCCGACCAGGATCCCGGGGATACAGGTTTGTGACCACCTGCCGATGCTCGCAAGGCAGATGCACCATTTCGCGCAGGTTCGCTCAGTTCATCACGATGTCAACGATCACAATGCGGGAGCCTACTACTGCCTGACCGGCCGCTCCCCCAGGGTCGGAAACAAGCTCATCGTTTCGCCCGGCTCCGGCCTCTTTCCTTCCTACGGAGCGGCTCTCTCCCGGCTGCGCCCGACCGGAAACGAGCTGCCTGATTTCGTTCACATCCCCGAGGTGCTCTCCAACAACAGCTACGACCTGCCCGGTCAGTTTGCCGGTTTCTTCGGACGCCAGCACGATCCCTACGTTACCGGCGACCCCAGCCTGCCTGCCTTCAATACCAGTCTGTTCGAGCTTTCCGGGGATGTCTCAAGGGAGCGTTTCCTTCGCCGCAGGCGCATCCGGGAGAAAATGATCGAGTCATTGGGGGCTCGTCCCGGTGGAGAGAAAATTCTCGGGAAGACCGAGGTCCATTATCAAAAGGCCTTCGAATTGCTCAGCTCTTCCAAGGTGAGGAATGCCTTCGATCTCGACCGAGAGCCTCAGAAGGTTCGTGAGCGCTACGGTTTCGACCGGGAATCCAACCGTGCCAAGCAGGCCCGGCAGTTCGGTGGCGTACCCCATCTCGGGCAGAGCATGCTTCTGGCGCGGCGCCTGGTGGAGGCGGGTTCGAGGCTGGTAACGGTCTGTGCGGGGCGGCGGTATTGCCAGGCATGGGATACTCACCGGCAGCATTTCCCGCTCATGAAGCGTTCCCTGCTCCCCCTGACCGACCGGGCTCTCTCGGCCCTGCTGGAAGATCTCGATGAGCGCGGACTTCTCGATGAGACCCTGGTGGTGGTGATGGGGGAATTCGGCCGCACACCGAAGATCGGCCAGGTGACGAGCAACGCCGGCGCGGATAAGGGAGGGCGTGATCACTGGCCGCATTGCTACTCGGTGCTCCTCGCCGGTGCAGGGGTTGCCGGTGGGGCGATCCATGGAAAAAGCGACCGCTATGCGGCCTTCCCGGAAAGTAACCCGGTAACGCCGGAGGATATTGCTGCCACCATTTACGAACTCATGGGACTGGACCCCGGTATGGAGATCACCGACCGTCTCGACCGCACGGTTCACCTCAGCGATGGAACACCGATAAGGGAGATCTATTCCTGATGGATAAACTACTGCCTGCTCGAAACAGCCGGGGCCTGCCCGGACTGCTGCTGCTTGTATTCTGTCTTGCCGCCAGGACCGCCGGGGCTGATGACGCTGGCGGGACCTGGAAGAAGCACGTTGTACTCTCAGCCGCCGAAACCGGTGGTGGGGTCAATACGGTCCTTGCCAATGATTTCGATGGAGATGGCAAGCTGGATATCATCTCGAGCTTTTCAGGGAAGGTCGTCCTTCTGAAGGGACCGGACTGGAAGCGGCGGGTTACGGTACACGACCTCCCCTCAAAAAGGCCAGGGAGGAAGGCGGGCGGCTGTATTCACAGCGTACTGTTGGATGTCGATGGTGATGGAGACCAGGATTTTTGCGGTTCCAACCAGGGGGTTTTCTGGCTGGAGTGTCCGGACAATCCATTTTCCCCCGGGTGGACACGCCGCGATGTCGACTCCGAGATCCAGGGGACACATTGCCTCATCACCGGGGATGTGGACCGGGATGGAAAGCTGGACCTCATAGCCAACTCGGGCAGGGGACCTGGCCAGACCCCCGTACCTAACTCGATTACCTGGCAGAAGATTCCCGCAAAACCCCTGCAGGCCAGGAGCTGGATTCGCAATGTGTTCGCGGTTCGAGATGCTCCGGGTGCGTCGCATTACACGGGCTTCGGCGATGTCGATGGGGACGGCCGTCCGGATATTTCCTGCGCAGCCAAGGGCGGCGAGAAGTTCCCCGGCGGCGAGTGGTTTGCCTGGTGGCAGCAACCGGAGGATCCCCGCAAGCCCTGGAAGAAGCACCTGCTCTCAGCGACCCAGCCGGGGGCCACCAATATTCACCCTGTGGATCTCAACGGCGATGGCAAGATGGACTTCTTCGCCACCCGCGGCCATACCCGGGGAGTGCTCTGGTTCCGGGGGCCTGATTTCAAGGCGATCGAGATCGACCCGGACCTCGAGGGGCCGCACTCCCTGTCGACCGTCGACCTCGATGGAGATGGTGATATCGATGCCGCGACCTGCGGCAGGCTGAATGATGGGCTGGCCGTATGGTACGAAAACGATGGCAAGGGGAGCTTTCGCCGCCACCTCGTTGGAAAGGACCAGGGCTCCTATGATCTCAGGACCATCGATCTCGATGGGGACGGCGACCTGGACATACTGATTGCAGGGCACGGCAGCAACAATATCGTCTGGTACGAGAGTCCGCTGAAGTAGCCACAGCCTGCAGGTCGGTCCGGGATCACTCGCCGGGTTTTTTCTTTTCAGAGCCGCGCTTCGCCTTGCGCTCCGCCCTCTGTTTCTCTCTCTCTGTGCGCTTCTGCTTTTTGTTCTTCCTGCCGGGGGCAGGGGTGTCGGCGCTCCAGCGTTTCGCTGTGCCATTGGCAGGCTCCGCCATCTCTTCAAGCCAGGTGTCATGGAGCTTCCTGAGCCTCCTGACCTCTTCGGGATGTTTCTGCGAGAGGTCTGTTGCCTCGCCCAGGTCCGCCTCGAGATCAAAAAGCTCCACCTTCGCCTTGAGACCGACGAGCTTCCATTTTCCCGAGCGGATTGCCCAGGCACCCTTTCCCGCCGCCGAGCTCCAATAGAGCTGGTCGTGGACCTTGCCGGCTTTTCCTTCCAGGGCGGACAGGATATTCCTGCCGTCGAAGGGAAGCTTACCGATCTTCCCGGCACCCACGGCTGCCAGGGCGGTGGGGAGGATATCGATGGACATCAGGGGGGCGGCGCAGCTTGTGCCGCCCTTGAGCCGGGCGGGCCAGGAGACGATGAAAGGAACATGGACCCCGCCCTCGTAGTCCTGCTGCTTGTAGCCGCGAAGAGGTGCATTGTTGGCGTGCATGACCTTGGAGCCGCCATTGTCGGTGAGAAAGAAGAGCAGGGTGTTGTCATAGACGCCCTCGTTCTTGAGGGTATCGATGATCTTTCCCACACCTGTATCGAGACTGCGCAGCATCGCCAGCAGCGTATTGCGGGCCGGGTCGTCGGTCTCCTTGCGGATGTCGGCGGCCGGCGCCTGGGCGGGCGAGTGGACCGCGTTGTAGGCGACGTAGGCGAAGAAGGGTTTTGCCTTGTGGCGCCTGATGAAGGAGACCGCCTCCTCGGTGATCCGGTCGGTAAGGTAGCCCTTGTCCCTGATGGGCTTCAGCCCCCGGTAGATCGGGTGGTCGGGGGTCTCGAGGTCAAAGTAGTCGTGGGCTCCACGGCCCATGAAGCCGTAGAACTCGTCGAAACCGCGGTGCATGGCGTTGTACTTGATGTCGACTCCGAGGTGCCATTTCCCGAAAGCGCCCGAGGTATAGCCCGACTTTTTCAGGTGCTGGGGGAAGAACGTTTCGGAAAGGGGTACGCCTGAGCCTCCTTCGCCGGCGGTGTAGATTCCGAAGCGCTGCTGGTAGCGGCCGGTCATCAGTCCTGCGCGGGTGGGGGAGCAGACATGGCCGCTGGTATAGCCGGCTGTACAGATTACGCTCGAGCGGGCGAGCCTGTCGATGTTCGGGGTGCTCACCTCTTTGGGGTGATGCGGATTGTAGCTCACGTCGGCATAGCCCTGGTCGTCGGTGAGGATGACGACGATGTTGGGCTTCCGGGCTTCGACTGTACCGGCGCAGGCCAGCCACAGCGCAGCGGTGATGAGAACCGGCAGCAGTGCAGGGAACCTGCTTGTTGAAAAATACAGGGGCTCCCTCTTTGGCGTTTTCAATTCAGTCATTTTTTGCTCATCTGGACAAAGTCTCGTTAGAATACCCCCCTGATTATCATCAGAATCTCCCCTGGGACCAAGACGAAGCCGTGAACCGATTTTTTTTGATCCTTATTCTCCTCTCAATTGCCGGCTGGGGCCGGGCGCAGGAGATTGATTTCAACCGGCAGATTCGTCCACTGCTCAGTGACAATTGCTTCAAATGTCACGGGCCGGATAAGGGCAAGCGCAAGGCGGACCTGCGCCTCGATACCGAGGAGGGGCTCCGAGCGGAGCTGGATGATCACAAGCTGATCACCCCCGGTAAGCCTGGAGAGAGCGAGCTCTATCTCCGCCTTGTGCACGAAGATGAAGACGAGCGCATGCCGCCGCAGAAAACCAGGTTGAAGCTCAGTGCTGCTGAGATCGAGCTGGTTAAAAAGTGGATCGCCCAGGGGGCCCGGTGGCAGGAGCACTGGAGCCTGCGGCCGCTTGAACGTTCCGTCCCGCCGGATGCGGGGGGAAGTGACTGGCCGCTCAACCCGATCGACCAGTTTGTCCTGCGGGGCCTTCGCAAGGAGGGACTTTCCCCTTCAGCAGAGGAAGAGAAGCCCCGCCTGTTTCGCCGCCTGGCTCTCGACCTCACCGGGTTGCCCCCGGGGCTTGAAGAGCTCGACAGCTACCTTGCCTCCGCAGAGCCGGATACGTATGCAAAAACGGTAGACAGGCTGCTCGAATCACCCGCCTACGGAGAGCGCATGGCCTGGGACTGGCTCGACCTGGCCCGCTACGCTGACACCAACGGGTTCCAGGGTGACAGCACCAGGAGCATGTGGCCCTGGCGGGACTGGGTGGTCCGGTCCCTGAATTCAAACATGCCCTATGACAGGTTCACGGTTGAGCAGATCGCCGGCGACATGCTGCCGGATGCGACCCTGGAGCAGAAGCTTGCCACCGGGTTCTGCCGCAACCACATGATCAACGGCGAGGGTGGGCGGATCGCCGAGGAGAACCGGGTTGAGTATATTTTTGACCAGATCGAGACGGTAGGGGCAGTCTGGATGGGGCTGACCGTACAGTGCGCCCGCTGCCACGATCACAAGTTCGATCCCCTCAGGCAGCGCGATTACTACCAGCTCTTCGCCATCTTCAACCAGACTCCGGTCAACGGCGGCGGCCGGGACCCCGCGACGCCTCCTGTCATCCGTGCCCCGGA
>JAYGDV010000562.1:0-5010 GCA_046582735.1 Planctomycetota bacterium | reverse complement strand
ATACGAAGATGTCGAGATCCCCGATCCCCTCTACAGCGCCCCGGAGATTTTCGCCGCCCACCCGGAGTTCATGAAGAAATCGATGAACCGCCAGCGCTTCTTCTGGCGCTGGGACAAGCCGGAGAAGTTCCGCACCAACCTGCGGGCCTACTACCGCATGATCAGCGGAATCGACGGGGTGATCGCGCGGGTGAGAGGCAAGCTCGCTGAGAAAAAGCTCGATACCAATACCGTCATCATTTTCAGCGGCGACAACGGCTACTACGAGGGACAGCGCGGCTTCGCCGGCAAGTGGTCGCACTATGAAGAGTCGTTGCGGGTGCCCTTGATCATCTACGATCCGCGTGCTGAGAAGTCATTGCGCGGCAAGGTGGCAGCCCCGATGGTGCTCAACATAGACATTCCAGCAACGATCCTCGGCTACGCCGGTATCGATGTTCCTGCCGGCTACCAGGGCCGCAGCCTGGTGCCCCTGGCAGCGGGGCGTGCTCCCGGTAAATGGCGAAGCGACACCTTCGCCGAGCACCTGATGAACCATTCTGCGATTCCGAAGTGGGAGGGCGTACGCGGGGCGCGCTATGTCTACGCACGCTACTTCGAACAGAAGCCGGTCTACGAGTACCTGCACGACCTCGAGAAAGACCCCTCGCAGCTGAAGAACCTGGTCTCGGATCCCGGCTATGCAGCTGTTCTCGAGAAGCTGCGCAGCCGTTGCGACGAGCTCCGCGATGCCTATGGCGGTGTTTATGATCCTGACCGGTCGAGGAAACCCAAAGCTCAACGGCGCCAGAAGAAGGTTCAGCTCCAGGGTCAGAAGAAAAAAGAAGGCTGATCAGCCCGAAAGCCTTCCGGGGCAGTATCTTAAGAATCCGACAAGTCTCGACAGCCATCAGGTGGAAGCTGGAGTACCATGGGTTCCCCGAAGGCAGAGGGTGTTGCTGCCAGGTTCAGTGAACCATTTACCAGGAGATAAAAGATCATGAATATTGCCATCGCTGCTATCGCGACCGTGGGTGTGCTCTTTGGCGGATTTCTTTACATGGGGAATCTTGAATTGAGCGACCAGGTTGAAGGCCTGCGTACTGAACTCGATTCTGCCCAGACGGACCTGGCCAAGGCGAGAGCATCAGAAAATAAAGATAAGTTCCAGGATGATGAGATCAAGGCCCTGCGAAACGACCTGGCCGGCGTTAGAGACGCAAGCGAGAAGGCCAGTTCCTCCGCTGGTGCGGAGGTTGATCTCTCCGCGCTCGAGGCGCAGCTTGCTGCCCACGATAAGGAGATCGCCCAACTGAAAAAAGACCTCAAGGGTAGCAGCGGGTTAGGCCAGGTTGCCGACCGTTTCCTGGGCGGCGGGGGCACAGGCGCCGATGGCGAGGGCCAGAACGGTCTCGGCCGGCTCTCGGAACTCAGGACTCTCTTCAGTGGAGATGCCGGGGAGCTGACCCCGGAGCAGCAGAAGCGGCGGGAAGAGTTTACCAAGCAGTTTCAGGGCCAGCGCGATGACTGGACCATCAGGGGCTTTGACAGGAGCCTCGAGTTGAAGCTCGATGACGGCCAGAAAGACACCCTGAAACAGTTTCTCGCCCAGGAGCGGACCTCCCTCGATGAGTTGAAGGGGCAGGAGCTCGAGAAGGAAGCTCTCGAAGCATCGCAGAAGCAGGTCAAGGCCGGCACCGATGCCCGCATCGAGACGATCCTGACCGCCGACCAGAACACCTCCTGGGGCGAGTACCGTACCAGGTCGTCACGCTCGAGAAGCTTCGGCCGCAGCAGCCGTGGCAGGAGCTCGCGGGATCGCGGCACTGAGCAGGAGACCGAATAAGGTCGAGGGCATCGTTAAAAATACCCGCCTTCCACCTCTGGATAAACGCCTCAAGGCGTTCAGCAAATCAGCCGGCAAGGGCGAGGCAGGGTCCCACCGCTATTACGGTGATTTGCCGTGTCATGCTGTTTGCCCATTCAATAGATCTGTAAGCCCGGACTGTTGGTATTAAAAAATTGGCAGATCGGCTCGTTTTTCACCCCAACCAGGTAGTGAACGCTTTACTTGAAGTTCAGAAGTCTGGTTTTTCTCTTTAGCGAGTTCTCCCCTGTTTCTCGAGCCGTAAAGGTTGCTGAGGAAATTCTCGAGGGAACTCATACCCGGGAGTGGAATAAAAGGAGCAGGAAAATGGCTATTTCCGCAGGAATGTTGTTCAGGAAGATTGTCGGAGTTCTGTTTCTCATCGTTGCCGGGGCCTTCCTGGGAGGGGTGGTCCTCTTTACGGCATTCGATGGGCCGGTGTGGCAAGCTCCTCCGCAGGGTGATGACCTCTTCAGAGGGACACCCGTACCCCCAAGGCAGCTTTCCTGGCCGCCGCCGCCGGTGTGCTCGCTGTCGGCGCAGTGTTTTCTCTCATAGGTGTCGCGCTTTTCGGATTCCGCAAGTGGAGATCATCCCTCGGCTGGACCCTTGCCGCCTCCGGCGCTTACGGGCTTTGTTCTCTTCTGATGATGGATTCCTTCTACAACTCGCCGGTATTCCTTGAGCAGATGGAGGAGAGGAATCCCGGATCGACGAAAGAGATTGCCCAGTTGTCCATCGACATGGTTCCAGGGCTTTTGAGCGGCGGGCTGCTCCTGCTGGCCGGTGTGGTTCTCCTGTGGCTGGCGTATTCGAGGAAAAGCCGACCCGGGATCGGCGCTGCCGGTCCGGATATAATCAGCAGGCCTCCAGTCCTGGGCGAACCTGTCGGCAGTGCGGAAGTTCCCGCAGGTACCCGGCCGACCTCGGTTACGGTTATCGCCTGGTGTATCCTTGTCGCCTGCGTACTGGGACTGGCACAGGGCATCTGGACGATGTTTGACCCGCTCTCCCAGGAAATGATGAAGACTGTCCGGGCTCCGGTCCAGGTACAGTATGCGATGATGTTCGCGGGTTTCATCGTCAGTGCCCTCTGTGGAATCATGCTGCTGCGGGGCAGGGGATGGGCGCGATCTTTGTGGGTCGCCTGGACAGGCGTTGGCCTGGTCTTCGGCCTGGTGATTTCTCCAATGCCGGCCGTTATCATTCCAGGGGCCATCCTTTTCTTCGTTGCCGCCTTCTTTCTCTACCGTCCCGTGGCTAGCGCCTATTTCTCGCCGCCCGGCGAGAAGGCATCTGCTTACGACAACTGATCTACGGTCACGCAGTCAACTGGTGGAAATCTCCGTCAAAAGTCCGGTTCCCTGCCGGCTGGGGGCTGCGTTGCATGCCCCCGCTCCGTGCGTTCAGGGCCACAACCCGGGGACTCGGGGTTTTATCCGGAATCGGTGTTATCAATCCGGTTCTCAACACACTGCAGGGGTGATGGCCGGCAGGTCTGGCCACGGAGTTTATTTTTCATCCAGGGAGGCTCGTATGTTGAGTTGAAAATATGAATGCATATACAGGAAAGGGTGTGAATCGCCGGGTTTATGGGCAGGACAAGGCCAAAATGGTTTCGGACCCGCGTGCTCTGCCGGATCCGCGCTACTACGTAAGGATGCGGCTGGTGCGGAACATCCTGTGGATGCTCTTCATCCTGTTTCTCCTGGCACTGGGATTTTCAGCAATGGTTTTTCATGTTTCCGACGGTGGCAATAGTGCCGATGGAAACCAGGTAGTTGCACCGCGGGAGCCGGGTGAAGTGAAGGATCATTAACAAGGCCGGTTTTTGCGGCAGTGAGGAGATTGAATGTTGGCAATAAGAAAGAGAAAGAGGACAGCTTTTCCGCTGGTGCTGGTTCTTTTGTTGAGTGGTTGTGCAGAGCCGGGGCCGGATGTGCTCTGCGAAGCCGAGTACACTCTGCTTGGACCGAGGCGGCAGGTCTATGCCGTGTCCTTCAGCCACGATGGCGAACTGGTGGCATGTTCAGGCAGGGGCGTCCGTGTATGGAAACCAGGATCCGGTTTCGATGAGATTACCCGCCTGGGTGGAAGGGGGCTGGTTTACGGTATTTCCTGCAGTTCTTCAGGCCAACTGCTTGCGAGCGCCGGGGCTGATGGCGTGGCTACCTTGTGGAATCTCGATAGCGCCACTGAGAGAGCCCGTCTCTGTGGCCACAGGGACTGGATTCATGATATTGAATTCAGCCCGGATGGTCTCCTGGCCGCAAGCGCGGGCCATGATGGAGAGGTCAAGATCTGGGATGCTGGTTCCGGACTTGAGCGTGCGACCCTGGCCGGCCATTGCCGGGCGGTTAAGAGCATCGCCTTCAGTCCTGATGGGCGGCGGCTGGCAAGCGGGGGGGACGACAGAACGGTTCTGGTATGGGACCTCGAAAGTAGAGAGGAGGTCCTGGCGATAGATGGTTACGATGATGGTATCAGGTCACTGGCCTACAGCCCGGACGGATCGCGGCTCGCCGTAGCGGCAGGAGGCCGGTTTGTAAGCGTACTGGACGCGTTCACGGGAGGAGTGATTCAATCTCTCGGCGGTAAGGCTGAAAGTACCAACGTTATTGCCTATAGCCCGGACGGGAAGCTCCTCGCCGCCGGAGGCTGGGACGGCAAGGTTCGCCTGTTTGATTCTCTTGATGAGCGGCTTGTTTTCCTGGTCGATGGGCACGTTGGGGGAATTACCGACCTGGCATTCAGTCCCGCTGGAGAAAAGCTGGTTACCAGCTGCAGCGAGGGAACTGTGAAGATCTGGAACATAGGAATTGCTTCCTTGCACCAGCAGGGCAACAGGTAAAAGGGCTCCAGGCAGGAGATCGCTATAAATTGTTATTTGGTCATTCAGGCGGTAACCTTATTCAAATGGGTCCATGGATTGGCAAAAGCCAATTTAGATAATCGTCTGTTTCAGCGACCAGCGGCGTTTTTCAGTGCCGGGATCCTGGTTAGCAGGACAGGCGATTCAGAAGTTTTCCGCAGGCTTATTTCGGAAAGGAAATAATGCTTCAAAGCAGGCTTTATTGCTTTTTCACCGGATTTATCCTTGTCGTCTGGCTGGTGGGTTCGCAGGCCAACGCGCAGGGGGTCATCGATAATTTCAACCGCCCCAA
>JAYGDV010000540.1:0-2839 GCA_046582735.1 Planctomycetota bacterium | reverse complement strand
TTTTCTTCTCCTTCCCAGAGTGCGTCCAGGAGCGTGGTCGAGCTCTGGACCAGGTGCGGGCCGTGGGCCGGACCTCCCATGGCGACGACGGAGCTGGCATCGAGCTTGGTGTGCGCATGGTCAAGCTGGGGGAGGGCATAGCCGGCGTAATCACCGCAATGAGAGGCAACCAGGGTGAAGGGGGCCGGGCTGTTGCGCTTCACCTGGAGTCCCAGGCCGCAGGAGAGCTCACTGGCGGTTGCAAGGATCACGCCATCGCCGATTCGGATGCCCTGCAGCGGATAATCCCGGGGCCAGTCCGCCAGGGCGCTGAAGGCCCACTCGAGGGGAAAGAGCAGGTCCGGTACGAGGTTGAAATTCACCTCGGGGAGCCGGAAGGAGGAGGTCAGGGATGCCAGTTTTACCTCGGCTTGTACCGGGATCTTGTCATAGACCCTGCCGATGGCCTGGTAGAGATCTTCGGCAACTTTTTCTGCGAGGTCTTCTCTTTTCCAGTTACGCCGCTGCAGTTTACTCCCGGCATTGAGATCACCCAGCGCTCCCTGGAGAAAGAAGCCGAAACCGTAGCTGGCATCGATTTTTCGGCTGAGGAGGCCGGGATAATCCGGCGACAACATGGCATCGTCGGGTTCGAGGATGGGGTGCCCGGCAAAGTTGGCAACGAGGGCAAGAGGTTCTCCCGCGGCATCGGTGATCTTGACCAGTGCCAGCTCTGGATCTGTGACCTCGCCGAGGCGGCGATTGTAGCTGGCGCCTGTGACGAAAGCCCGTCCGCAGCCCAGCCGGGCCTCCTGCAGGGATCCTGCTGCCCGGGTAATCGACCCGGCAATCCTGCCGGCAAGATGATCGGCCCACTCCGGATCGTACCTGCCCAGCATGTAGAACTCGAAGAGGGCGTCGTCGATGTAACCTCCAACGCTGGTGTGGGTATGGGTGGCGTTGAGCAATACCCCGTCGAGGCTTATCCCGTCTTCCGCCAGCTTCTTGAGCACGGCTTCTCGCAGTTGCCGGTGCATGATGAGCAGGTCGCAGGAGACGAGCGCCAGACGGGTTGTGCCGTTGTCGAGAACCAGTGCCCTGGCCTCGACAGACAGTCGCACCCCGCGGCTCCTGGGAGGAGAAGGTCCGTAGGTTGCCATCTGGATGGAGCCGTTCCAGTCGCCAACGAGGTCCATGCTTGCGGTGCCGACACGGAGGGGGCCGCTGGTTACACTGCGGCTGCCGTCGGTGAGGGGGTAGTCCTGCAGGAAGTTTTTCTCCAGCTCAGAGGTGCGCGCCTCGTCATCGAGGAGTGCAGGATCGTCGATAAACTGCTGGAAGAGCTCTGGGCGGAAGCTCTCGATGTACCTGTGAACATTGGGCCATGCGGGGGGCAGGTGGCGGTACATCCGGGTCTCCCGGGTGAGGGCCTTGCGGTCGCGCACACCGTGGAAGAGCATGCGCCAGGCCCCGACCATCATCCCGGTCCGGTCGGCTCCGGCCATACAATGGATCAGGATAGAGGCTTTTTCTTTGCGCGCCAGGTGAGTAATCCTGATCAGCTCGAGGACCTGGGCGGGCCTCGGCGGGCGGCTGGCGGACATTGGCAGGCTGAAAATCCTGCCGCCGTTGGATTCCATGAAGGCGGCGAGAGCAGGATTGATGGATCCTCGCAGGTTGATTACGTATTTCAGCCTGGTCCGTTTCACCAGGAAGCTCAGCAGGCTTCGGCTTGGATTGGCGGAGCGGTAGAGGAGGCCGGGTTCGACCTCCCCGAGATTTTCCACGGTGAAGCGCAGACGCTCGAGTCCTGTGAGTGCCGCGGGCGGGTTGGTTCCGAGTGGCTTGCCGCCGGCGGGCGCCTTGACGAGGGCGTTGCAGGAGCTCAGCGCTGCAATCAGCAGTACAGGGCCCAGCCGGCCGATCATGCCGGCAGGAAACCTGTTCTTTCCCGGAGATAATTCCGCCTTCATGATCGCGCTCCACGGTTCTTGCGCTAGGGGTGTCTTCGGGCATACGATCTGCGTCTGCAAGGCGCCTTGACACTCCCCGGCGGATGTCGACTGGGCGCCGGCTGCCCGTTTGAATCGGAAACAGGATAAAGGAAAGCTCATGAAATTAGTATTGAAGGCAATTTCCACAATGACGCGCGGAATTCCCGTTTTGCTGATCTGTTTTTCAGCCATTCCCTCCAGCGCTGATGAGGGAATGTGGCTTTTTAGCCAGCTTCCGCTCAAACAGCTGGAAAAACGCTATGGTTTCCGGCCCGGGGAGGGCTGGGCGCGCCACATCATGCGCTCCTCTACCCGGATCTCGACGGGTGGTTCGGGCTCAGTTGTATCCTCGAGCGGCCTGGTGATGACCAACCACCACGTGGTTGAAGATATCCTGCAGAAGCTGAGTACGGCGGAGAAGAACTACCTCCAGGATGGTTTCTTTGCCCGCAATCATGGCGAGGAAGTGAAGTGTCCGGATACGGAGATCAACATTCTCTGGGAAATCGAAGACGTTACCGAGAGGGTGAAGAAGGCGGGGAGGGCGGCTCCCGATTCGGGGTCTGCGGAGCAGGCGCGTCGTGCGGAGCGCTCGGCCATCGAGAAGGAATCGAAAGAAAAGACGGGGTTTCACAGCGAGGTGGTGATGCTCTATCGCGGCGGCAAGTATCATCTGTACCGTTACAAACGCTACGACGATGTGCGCATGGTGATGGCGCCCGAGGTGGCAATCGCCTTTTTCGGAGGAGATGCCGACAACTTCGAGTTCCCGCGCTACTGCCTGGATGTTTCCTTCCTTCGTCTCTGGGAGAACGGCAAGCCGGCGAAGATGGAGGACTGGCTTCGCTGGAGTCCGCAGGGTATTC
>JAYGDV010000475.1:0-3481 GCA_046582735.1 Planctomycetota bacterium | reverse complement strand
CAAGGACGGAAAAATGGATGCCGTCTACGGACCCCATTGGTACGAGGGACCGGATTTCAAGAACAAGCACGCGCTCTACCCCGTCAAGCCGTTCAAGCCGACTGGCTACTCCAACAACTTCATCACCATGGTCAACGACATCAACTCCGATGGCTACGACGACATCCTGGTCAATGAGTGGCCCGGCAAGGCGGTGCACTGGTTTGAGAACCCCACAGGAAAAACGGACGCGCACTGGAAAAAGCACCTGATGCACCCGGCGGTCGACAACGAATCGCCACGGTTTGACGACATCACAGGCGACGGCAAGCCCGAGTTGATCTTCCACACCGGTGGCCGCCTGGGATACGCGCGGCCCGGCGCGGATCTCACCCAGCCCTGGCGTTTCTTCCCGATTTCTGCGAAAGAGGGCTGGGGACGTTACCAGCACGGCCTGGGCTTCGGTGATGTAAACGGCGACAAAAAACCTGATTTCATGATGGTCAACGGCTGGTGGGAACAACCGGCCGGAAAAGAGCCCGGCGCTCCCGGCGGTGCCACCAACTGGAAGAAGCATGCCGTCAGGCTCGGCACCCGTGGCGGGTCGCATATGTATACCTACGATGTAGACGGCGACGGCGACATGGACATCATCGCCAGCATGGACGCGCACAATTACGGCCTGGCGTGGCTGGAACAGGAAAAAAAGGATGGGAACATCACCTTCAAGAAGCACCTGATCATGGGGAGCAAGCCGGAGGACAACGCCTACGGCGTCAGGTTCTCACAGATGCACTCGGTCTGCCTCGTCGACATGGACGGCGATGGACTCAAAGACATCATCACCGGAAAACGCTATTGGGCGCATGGACCGAAGGGAGATTCGGAGCCGGACGCGCCCGCAGTCCTCTACTGGTTCAAGCTCGTTCGCTCGAAAAAAGACGGCGTCCACTACATCCCCTACCAGATCGACAACGACTCAGGGGTCGGGACCCAGTTCACCGTTGGTGATCTCACCGGCGATGGCAATCCGGATGTCGTCACCGGCAATAAGAAGGGTGGCTACGTCTTCATCCAGGAGGTGAAGAAGGTCAGCAGGCAAGAGTGGCAGAAGGCCCAGCCCAGGCGGGTGAAGTAAAAAAAAGAACGCTCTATTCAGCCGCCCTGCTGTGCCGGGCGCTTAGCGGGTGGCGGCAACCAGGTCAGGGTCGATCTCTCCGAGATCCAGGATGGAGCCTTCCACATCGACCGGCAAGCGGAACAACTCCCGGCCTCCATTCCAGCCCAGCAGGGTTCCCCTGCCGGCGGGAAGGCCGGTGATCTCGAAGTTTCCATCGACCGGCGTGGGAACCTTCACCGAGACGCCCTCGAAACGGAAGGAAACGGCGGTAGCTTCCTCTCGGATGCGCAGCCTTCCCTTGAGGGTCGTCCCACCCGGCTGCAGGACTACCTGTCCAAGGCGGTTCTTTCCGTAGACGAGGGTGAAATCGAGGACCGTTCTCACATGCCCCTCGGCAGAGATCAGGAGCTTGACGTCCCCTGGCGGCAAAGGCTCAAGGTCAAGATGACCATCGGCGCTGGTGACACTCCGAATGACCGCGCCCTCCATCGGCCAGACCTCCACTTTCGCCCGCACCGGCATCGAGAGCCTGGCGGCCTCCGGCCGGGGCTGCTCATCCAGTTGCGACCAGGGATGCTCAAGGGGCTGCGGCGCCAGGTCGGCGCTGATGCAGATGGGACCGGCCGAGTTGACATCGAGGACAGCCGATACGCCTTCTCTCAACTTGAAAAGAATCGCCTCACCCGGTTTTCCGAGCTTCTGTTCCTGGGGAAAATACCTGCCCTGAGGATCCTCTACCCTCACGACCAGGTCACCCCCTCCATGCTCCCAGCGGGCCTGTCCATCGGGGCCGGTGTAGCGGGACAGGAGCTCTTCTCCGGAGGACAGGAGCACCCTGACCTCGACACCCTCTACCGGGCGTTCCTGCTCGGCACTCACCGTCCAGACCTCCAGGAAGGCCGGCGCGACCGCGTCACCCCCGCCCGAATCCGGGCCCCGGAAGAAGGCAATGGCAAGAATCACCCCGAGGACAAAAAGTCCGGCGGGTAGGCGGATTCTTTTCCAGCGTCGCCCGGATGTATTTACCCGGAGAGCAGGATCCAAGATTTCCTGGTGCATGATGAAAAGCCGGAAAATGAAGTCAAAAAGGCCGTCAGGAACCGCAATGCCGGCCCTGGATAACCCTCTTCACTTTGTTCTTTCAGACGAAGAGCCGGTATCTTCAAGGTACCAGACCCCAACATCCAGTACTTTCGGCATCTGCGGCACAGAGATACAGTCCCGTGAAGTTCCCGATAGGTAGGCACTCCGGGAGGTAGACTCTAACCCCTTTAAATATAATATCTTAGAGATCAGCCTGTTATCTTTTCGGAAGCATTAAATGATGCAGTTGCTGCCTGCAGAAGGCGAAACGGCCATTCCCTCCAATCACTCGCTGCTTTCAGCCGGAAGGAAAGAGCGCCTCGAGGTTCTTCACCCCTTCAGAAAACACCCGGTATTGCTTCAAGACCTCGGTCCGATCTCCCTGGTCACCGAAATGATCGAGCAGCCAGGCGCCCCGCACAACCTCCTTCACCCCCCTCTCCAGCTTCAGCCTGCGGCCGGCTTCCTCCCCGGGACCAAATTTCTTCTCGAGCTCGAGGGCGAGCACCTTGGCCTCAAAGGCGGGGATGAAGAGCGACTTGTATTCCTGCCCACGGATCAGTTCCTGCACCCTTGCATCCCTGCTTTTCATCGCAGCAACGATCCCCACGGCGCTCGAAGGAATCTCCAGGTCATCCTCGGGGCGTCGCGTGCGCTTGTCAGCGGGCGCCACCTCCGCTGAACCGGGAGACCGGAAGGTAAAATCGAAACGTTCCTTCCTGCCGGCAATCTCCGCCTTGACGACGAGGTGCAGGGGCAGAACGTAATCCTCTATCTGCGCTTCGAGGTACGCTCCCGATTCAGCCGGCTCCAGGTCAAAAGACTCAACTCCATCGACAAGGCCTTCCTTTTCATCAAGGGTGGCGCGCAGGTACTTCGCCTTGAAACCACCTGCGGCCATCGGCCGGGTATAGCTGTCGAAAAAAAACAACCGCAGGACACCCGGATGCGAAACCACGGCCTCCATGTGGTGAAGGTTGTCCGAGGCCATCCGGAAGATACCCCCGTGGCGCGGATTGTGATCTCCATGGGGCACCTGGACGGTCACCTCCAGGAGAGGCCGCCCACATCGGCTGCAGTCCTGCTTGCCGAAGGCTACCTCCTCGGTGCTGAACCCCAGCGAGCGGCCCTGCAGGCGCAGAACCGTCAGGCCGGTGGCGCCCTCTTCCCCGAGGGTCTCCTCCAGGCTCTTCGGGCAGACCCACACCAGGCCCACCAGGACCTCGACCAGCTCCAGGTCGCAGACAGGGCAGGCGCCGGGGTCATCGAGAACCACCTCAGGATGGCTCGTACACTTCC
>JAYGDV010000468.1:0-6945 GCA_046582735.1 Planctomycetota bacterium | reverse complement strand
TTCTACTCGCGTTCTCTCTCGCCTACCTCGGCAGCCCATCCCGGGCTGTCGCGCAGAAGGAGAGAGCGACTCTCATCAGCGAGTTTCTCGCCGACAACGAAGAGGGCCTCCTCGACTCGAGAGGAGAACGCCACGACTGGATCGAGCTCTACAACCCCGGCACCATCCCGGTCAATCTTCGCGGGTACTTCCTGACGGACACTCCCGAAGACCTTGACCGCTGGCGCTTTCCGGAGCTCATCATCCCCCCACGGGGATACGCGGTCGTCTTTGCCGCCGGGATCGAGCCCGATGAGCTCGCCGATGAGACGCGCCTCCACACCAGCTTCAGGCTGCGCTCCAGTGGTGAATACCTGGCCCTCGTCGCTCCGGATGGAGTGACCGTGCTTTCTGAATTCTCCCCCGGGTACCCGCGCCAGTTCGAGGACGTCTCCTATGGACAGGACACCCTGGGTCGCGAAGGCTACTATATCGAGCCCACCCCGGGAGAGCCGAACGGAGATGGGGTGATCGGCTTCCTGGATTCCCCCGCCTTCAGCATCGAGCGCGGCTGCTACGAGGAGCCCTTCACCCTGGAGCTCTCATCCTCCGATCCACTCGCGGCGATCCGCTTCACCACCAACGGCTCCGCGCCTGCGGGGCCCAATGACGGCACGCCCTACAGAGGCCCCATCGAGATAGCGGGAACAACAACAGTCCGGGCCGCCTCTTTCCGCGAAGGCTATGAGCCCTCCGATGTCATGACCCACACCTACGTGTTCCTCTCGCAGGTGGTGAACCAGTCAAACACCCAGCCGGGCTACCCCTCATCCTGGTCCGGCCGGCCGGCCGACTACGAGATGGACCCGGAGGTTGTCGGTGGAGATGATCTCTTCAACGGCGTTTACCGCCAGAGCATCGTCGATGACCTGAAGGACATTCCCACACTGTCGATCACGATGGACCGCGACGACCTCTTCGGTGCGCGCGGAATCTACGTCAACTCACAGTCCGAAGGCGTCGGCTGGGAGCGCCCGGCCTCGGTGGAGCTCTTTGATCCCCAGGGCGGCGAGGAAGGCTTCCAGGTCAACTGCGGCATCCGGATCCAGGGTGGTTCCAGCCGCTCGCCTAATTTTCCAAAGCACTCCTTCCGGCTGCTCTTCAAGCGTGACTACGGCCCGGGCAAGCTTCGCTACCCCCTCTTTGAGTCCGAGCCCGAGAGCGCAAACGCGACGGATGAATTCGACACCGTCGTCCTGCGCGCCTTTTTCAACAACTCCTGGACCCACTGGCACTGGTACCAGAACCCCCGGGCCCAGTACCTGCGCGACCAGTTCATCCGCGACTGCCAGTTGGCCATGGGCCAGCCATCAGCACATGGACGATTCGTCCACGTCTACCTCAACGGGCTCTATTGGGGTTTCTACAATCTCCACGAGCGTCCCTCGGCACCGTTCATGGCCGCCTACGGTGATGGAGAACGCGAGGATTACGACGTCCAGAACGTCACCACCGCCGTCGACGGCAACCTGTCAAACTGGAACAGGATGATGGGCATCGCCAATTCGGGAGTCTCATCGGCCGCCGGCTACGCAAGGATCCGTGAGCTGCTCGATGTCGACAACCTCATCGACTACATGCTGCTCAATTTCTACCTCGGAAACGATGACTGGGATGGCCACAACTGGTACGCCGGAAGCAGGCGCGAAGGCGGAACCGGGTACCAGTTCTTCTGCTGGGACTCAGAGCTCATCATCTCCCGCCACCAGAACAATCCACCTCCACCACAGCCCGATCTCGATATTATCCTCAACCGCGACCGTACCGGACTCAGCAACAACAACAAGCCGACCCGCCTCTACACTGCCCTGCGGGCCAACCCGGAGTTCCGCCTGCGCTTTGCCGACCGGGTCCGTAAACACTTCTACAACGGTGGGGTATTGAGCACGGACAAGGTTCTGAGCAGGTGGCTGGCCCGCCGCGACCAGGTCTGGCGGGCGGTCGTCGCCGAATCGGCGCGCTGGGGCGACTATCGCCGCGATGTGCTGCAGGGCTCCGGCACCAGGGACCAATACGATCTCTTCCACCGCAACCAGCACTACGCCGCCTACCAGGACTGGCTGCTGAACACCTATTTCCCGCGGCGCAGAAACATCTACCTGGCCCAGCTTGCCCGCCGTGACCTGGTTTCAGAGCTTTCTCCACCGGAGCTTGAACCTCATGGAGGAACCATCCCTTCGGACGGCAGGGGCCTGGAGGTCAGCATGAGCGTTGCGGCGGGAACGATTTACTTTACCAGCGATGGAAGCGACCCGAGGCTGGAGGGCGGCAATGTTTCCGGCTCGGCCACCAGGTACCGCGCGCCACTGAGCCTTCCGGGAACAACAACCCTGAAAACCAGGGTGCTCAGGCGGGGAACCTGGAGTGCCCTGACGGAGGCTCAATACACCGCCGATATTTCCCCCCTGCGCGTCACGGAGCTCATGTACCACCCGCGCCCGGGCGAGGATGACGATGGGCATGACTCCGACGATTACGAATTTGTCGAGCTGTGGAACTCGGGAAAAGCGCCCCTTGACCTCAGCGGCGTAAAGCTCGCCGGAGGCATTCGCTTCGATTTCAGCGCCGGGGCCGTGACAAGCCTCGAGCCGGGCGAGCATGTTGTCCTGGTCGAAGACATCGAGGCCTTCGCGGCTCGCTACGACCTTGCGAGAATTCTCGTTGCGGGGGAATACTCCGGCAACCTCTCCAATGGCAGCGAGGTATTCACCCTGCTCGATTCAAGCGGAGGGGAGAGATTGCGCATCAGCTACAGCGACACCTGGTACCCGCAAACCGATGGAAACGGCCGGTCACTGCAGCTCGATGACCTGCTGGCAGAGGGAGAGGACCTTCGTTCTCCTGAAGCCTGGCGCCCCGCCAGCGTCGATGATGGCACCCCCGGCTACGCTGACCCCGGCATTGCCGAAGGCGGGCTACAGATGCCGGGCGACCTGAACCAGGACGGAAGCATGGATATTTCCGACTCCATCGCCCTGCTCGGCCATCTCTTCCTGGGCTCCCCGGCAAGGTTACCCTGCCAGGAAGGCACCATCGACGACCCGGGAAACCTGGGGCTCCTTGACGTCAACGGCGACAGCAGCCTCAACCTCACCGATGCAATCCACTCCCTCGCCTACCTCTTCATGGGAGGAGCTCCCCCCGTCCCGGGTACCGAGTGCATTCCCATACCCGGCTGCCCGGAAGCCTGCGCCGCCGAGGGCCTATAAAGATCGCGGGCGGATTTTCGTTTGCATCGGGCAAGGCAATGCGAAAATGTCCGGCATGGCAAACAACCCGGAACCGATAGCTGGATAATTCACCGGACATAACTATGGACAGCATTTTTTACATCACCATCTTCTTCGTCTTCGGCGCCGCACTGGTCAGCTTCATTGTCCAGCGCTGGGCTCTCGACCGCTGCCTGAAACACTTCAGCAACTTCAATGTCAGCATCGAGGAGGAGGGCAATGATCCCACCTGGGGCGAGCTGAACGTCTATCCCGGGGGAATCGAGATCCTCTACTCCGAGGCTCGCAGTGATGACACGGGCAATACCGAGACCAGCTACATTATCTTCGAAGACCAGATGGACAAGGTCAGCGCCATCGAGCGCTACCATGAAGAGCTCGACGAGGAAGACAAGGCGCGCCGGCTGAAAGATGTCAACTCCCTGAAAAAAAGAGGGTTCTTCAAGAAGCTCGCCCGCATGGTGCGCAACCTGTCCAATGCATTCAAGGATGCCATCAGCCAGTCGATGGGCCTGATTGTCTCCCAGACCAGGGGAAAGGCCTCCTCCTCCATGGCCAAGAGCCAGGACGCGGGGATCAAGAAAATCGGGGATGAAACCCTCACCGCGGTAGGAAACCGTTTCGAACCGATCCTCGAACGCTATATCGGCTCCAAGGTCATCGTCGAGTCAAAAAACGGCGAAGAGGTGGCGCGCCATGAGGGCATCCTGAAGGAATACTCCAGCAATTGGATCGAGCTGCTGGAGTGCACCGAAAAACACGAAACCTATTTCCTGGTATCCGACAGCGAGCGGCTGCGCCTGAACCGTGACATCGACTTCTTCCTGAAGTGGGTGCCTGAAAAGAAAAAGGGCCGGAGAAAGATCAAGGGCGCCTTTCATTGCCGGATCCAGAACTTCGGTGACTCGTCGATCAGGATCTGCAGGCTTGAGAAGGGCGACTACCAGCACCCCATCGACCTGGAGATCGAACCCGCAGAAGACGCAGAGTTCGAGGTGAAGAACCTGCCTGCGGATATCTTTTCAGGTAAAGAGCTGCCGAAGATTGAGCACACGATGATCCTCGAGTCCCCCCACCGGGGAGAACACCAGGTAATCGCCGAAAGCTGGCTGCCGGAGGTCAACCTCGTCATCGAGGCTGAGCGGGTGCTCGATCTCTGTCTGCCCCGCTCCAGGGCTATTCTGCGCCATGGAGGCCCCAAGGCCTAGGGGCGCCCTTCCTTTTCCCTCCCGCGTGTGAACTTGCGCCTTCCCGGGGTGCCTGATATCTTCTCGGGCAGGACTCCGTACCGATGGAGCCTTTTGAAAACGTTCCCGGGAGCGCGCCAGTAGCTCAGTTGGATAGAGCCCCGGATTTCTAATCCGGTGGTCGGGAGTTCAAATCTTCCCTGGCGCGCCATTTTTTCCCTCGAACCGGGATTCCTCCCGGGAAGAAAAAATGCAGGTAACTGCTTCTATCTCACGTTGCCAGGCTGGAAAATACAGGGGTGGATCGCTCCTGCGCAGACAGGGCTTTCTTCTAACCAGGGGGTAGTGGCTTCCGGAGAACCAAGTTGAGATACCTTACCAGTTGCTTAGTACTGTTTCTTTTCCCGGCCTTCCTTCCTGCCGAGAACATCTCCCACTGGGATCTCGATGGAGACCTCTCCTCCTCCACTGGAGCCGCAGAGATGATCCTCTCGGCTTTCGCCGGTGTCGATGAATCCCTTCAATTCGCCTCCGCTGACATTGATGGGGAAGAGGCCACCTACGCCGTGGTCGCCCGGGGAAATGCTCTCACTGTCCGCCACGGCCTGGGGGCCAACGGAGGTGGCTCCCACCTCAACAACTACACCCTGGTCATGGACGTGAGATTTCCCGAGCTGGGCGACTGGATCTCCCTCTACCAGACCAATTCCTGCCAGAATGGAGATGGTTCGACCAACCCGCTGGCCTGCGGCAATGATGGAGACTGGTTTCTCAGGGGAGATGGCGCGATCGGAATCAGCGGGAACTATGGGGGGGCCGTCACCGGCAATCGGTGGCACCGGCTCGCATTGGTGGTCAACAGCGCAACGGGTACCTACACCAGCTATATTGACGGTATCGAGGTCCAGCAGAATACGGCAGCAGTCACCGCCGATGGTCGGTTCAGCCTCTATTCCGCCGGCGGCGCCATCGACTGGTTCCTCCTCTTCGCCGATGAGTCCGGCAATGCAGGGGCGCCCTCTGAGATGGGCCCGGTACATCTCAATGCAATCCAGATTCGGGACGCAGCCCTCTGCGGCGGCGAGATCGCCTTGCTCGGCAGCATCTCTGATGGGCCGCTCGAAACCGAGGCACTGGCGGGCGAAGCCTGCGAGGGTGAGCCGGTCGCCCCTGGAGTTCCCGGCATCAAGGAAGGCCCCTACCTGCAATGGGTGACCACTGGAGAAATCACCGTCATGTGGGAGACCTTCTCCGACTCCAGCGGCATGGTCCGCTATCGCCGCGCGGGAGAAGATGGGCCCTGGCAAGAGGCATCCCATCCCGGCGAGAACCGGATCCACGAGGTAAGGCTCGAGGGTTTCAGTGCAGGAGAAAACGTCGAATACTCGGTTCGGTCAACAATCGGGAACGATACCTTCGAGAGCACAGTGGAGACCTTCACCACGGCCCCCGAAGATGAAACATCGATGCGCTTCGTGGTCTGGGGTGACAACCAGGCAAATCCATCTGTCTTCGGACAGCTTTCCCGGCTCATGGCCGCTGACGAACCGAATCTCGCGATTGGCTGCGGGGATGTCGTCGACAACGGTGATGTCTACGCCCAATGGGGAGTCGAGTTTCTCTCCCCCCTGCAGCCGATGTCAAAGAACGTCCCGTTTTACGTAGCGATCGGCAACCACGAACGCAACTCGCACTGGTTCTATGACTACATGGCCCAGCCCGGCAATGAGCACTGGTTTTCTTTCGACTACGCCAACTGCCATTTTGTAATCTTCGACACCAACTTTCCCTTCATGCCCGGCAGCGAGCAATACCAGTGGCTCTACAATGATCTCTTCTCCGATGCCGCCCAGAACGCCGACTGGCTGCTGGTTTTCCACCACCACCCGCCCTACTCCGAAATCTACGAAGAGACGGTCTACGCCCAGCTGCGCATGCACGTCGTCCCCCTGCTCGAGACCGCCGGGGTCGACGTCGACTTCACCGGCCACATCCACGACTACGAGCGCGGAATTTTCACCCCCCCCGATACCGGGCGGAGGATCGCCTACATCCAGACCTCCGGTGGCGGCGGAAGGCTCTGGGAAGACGAGTTCGACGGCGAATGGGACCAGATCCAGCGCGTCGTGCAGTACGTCTACCATTACGTGCGGGTGGATGTCACCGAGGATACCCTGACCATCAGCGCGATCGACCGCCAGGGAGATTCCTTCGACTCCATCCGTCTCAACAGGGAGCCGCGCAAGGGAGAGGCCCCCGAGCCACCGCCGCCAATCAATATCCCGCCCGAAGTACCATCCGGCGAAGCCATCACCCAATGGGATTTCACCGCTGGAAACCTGGAAGCCTCGCGAGGATCCGGCGTGCTCCAGTACTCCGATGGGCCCGATGGAGCTACCGCCCGGGAGACGGAATTCGGTACGACCTCTGATTTCGGCATCGAGACCATCGGTGGAGAAGAGGGCCGGATCATGAAATTCCCGAAGGCC
>JAYGDV010000462.1:0-7081 GCA_046582735.1 Planctomycetota bacterium | reverse complement strand
TGAGACCCTCGAGTTCTACGGTGATTGTCTCGACAGGATTGACGAGGAGAGGACCATCGAGGCCTGACAGGTTCCCTTTATTTGACAATCGGGCCGGGCGCTGATAGTTTGCTTTTTTCGAGGGCCTGCCGTTCCTTTATGCCCCCGTTTTCCAACCCAGATTCCCAGGAAGTTGTAACGTGCCTGCTCCCGACAGGACAGCCGCGGTCGTTATACCAGCCCGCCTGGGCTCCCGGAGATTCCCCCGCAAGATCCTGGCCCGCCAGACGGGCAAGTACCTCATCCAGCATGTCTGGGAGAGAGTGGTTGATTGTCCTGGCGTCAGCAAGGTTGTGATTGCCACCGACAGCGAGGAAATCCTCGAGGCCTGTGCCGGCTTTGGAGCGCAGGCGCAGCTGACCTCCGTAGACCACCGCTCCGGGACTGACAGGGTGGCGGAGGTGGCGGAAAACCTCAGCGAAGAAATCATCATCAACGTCCAGGGCGATGAACCTTACATCTCCCATACAGATATCGAGACCTTGCTGGGGCTCTTCAAGCCCCCGGCAGAGGGCACCGAAGGGCAGGCTGAAACCGTCATGGCAACCCTTGGAGCCGGGCGTAGTGACCTTGAGGGCTTCAACGACCCCAACATCGTCAAGGCGGTTGTAAGCGGAGATGGAAGAGCCCTTTACTTCAGTCGCTCTCCGGTTCCGCAGGCTCCCGCAGGGGAGACCGGAGAGGGAGTCGAGTGGGTGCAGCACATAGGGGTCTATGCCTACACCAGGGACTTCCTGCTTCATTTTTCTACGCTTGAGCCGACAGATCTTGAACGCCGCGAAAGGCTCGAGCAGCTTCGGGCTCTCGACAACGGCTATACCATCAGAATTGGAAAAGCTGCAGGAGAGCATATGGGAATTGACACCGAAGAAGAGTAGACTCGTTTCGTCGAAGAGGAGCGGCGAAGAAGAGAAGACATTGCGGTTTCAAAAGAGCCGTGATGGGTGTGTTTGGTTGGTGCTGATTGAGATGGTTTGAGAGCCGGCGTGGGTTTAAGCTGCCGGTGGTATGAGTGATTCAATGACCAAGTATATTTTCGTTACTGGGGGAGTGGTTTCATCGCTTGGCAAGGGGCTTACCTCCGGGGCTATCGGGTTGCTGCTGGAGAGCCACGGGCTCAAGATCGGGCTTCAGAAGCTCGACCCCTATATCAATGTCGATCCCGGGACGATGAGCCCATACCAGCATGGAGAAGTCTATGTCACAGAGGATGGCACCGAGACCGACCTCGACCTCGGCCACTATGAGCGCTTCACCAACGCCAAGCTGACCAGGGATTCGAATTACACGACCGGCAAGATCTACAACGAGGTGATCTCCAAGGAGCGTCGCGGGGATTACCTCGGGTCGACGGTTCAGGTGATTCCCCATATCACCGACGAGATCAAGAGATGCATCGAGAACATGGACGACAAGGATGTGGATGTCGTCATCAGTGAACTCGGGGGCACAGTGGGCGACATCGAGGGGCAGCCCTTCCTCGAGGCCATTCGGCAATTCGGGCTCGAGAAGGGCCGTGAGAACGTCATGTTTATCCACCTGACGCTGCTGCCCTACCTGAGCGCATCGGGGGAGGTCAAGACCAAGCCTACCCAGCACTCGGTTGGCAAGCTGCGCGAGATCGGTATCCTGCCGGATATTCTTATCTGCAGGACCGAGCAGGCGATGGAGGAGGAGCACCGCAGGAAGATCTCGCTGTTCTGCAACGTGCCGCTGGAGGCGGTGATCGAGGAGCGGGACGTGGATCATTCCATCTACGAGGTTCCCCTCGTTCTGCGGGAGCAGAAGGTCGACAGCCTGGTCCTGAAACACCTGAGAATACCCGAGGGAGATGGAGACCTGAGTGAGTGGACAGCCATGGTGGATACCGTCTGCCATGATCTGTCCCACGAGACAGAGGTTACCATCGTCGGCAAGTACATCGAGCTTCACGATGCCTACAAGTCCATATACGAGGCGCTCACCCATGCCGGGATTACGCACCATACCCGGGTGAAGTTTCGCAAGGTGGGCGCTGAGGAGGTCGAGAAGGAAGGAGCCGAGAAGCTACTGGCGGGTTCGAAGGCGATCCTGGTGCCGGGCGGCTTCGGCGACCGGGGCATCGAGGGCAAGATCAGCGCGATCCGCTACGCCAGGGAGAATTCCATTCCCTTCCTCGGAATCTGCCTGGGGATGCAGTGTGCCTGCATAGAGTTCGGGCGCAATGTCCTGGGGCTCAAGGGGGCTCACTCCAGCGAATTCGACAAGGATACGCCACACCCGGTGATCGATCTGATGGAGGACCAGAACGATGTTACCGAGAAGGGAGGCACCATGCGCCTGGGCGCCTATCCGTGCGACCTGGCGGATGAGACCCTGGCCAGCAAGGCCTACGGGCAGGACCAGGTCCAGGAGCGCCATCGGCACAGGTTTGAATTCAATAATTCCTACCGCCAGCAGTTTGAAGATTCCGGAGGGATCTTTTCCGGGTTGTCACCGGATGGGAACCTGGTTGAAATTTTTGAACTTCCCGACCACCCTTGGTTCGTCTCCTGCCAGTTCCATCCGGAATTTCAGTCCCGGCCGGTCAAGGCCCATCCGCTCTTCAGGGATTTTGTACGGGCAAGCCTGGTCTATAAGGGAGATTTCGACAACGACAGCAATGCTGAAAAGATAAAAACTGACTGAGGTAGAAATGTCCGAAGAAGAAAAAGACGAACCTCCCAAAATCATCGTTGATGAGGACTGGAAGCAGAAGGTCCAGGCTGAAAAGCAGGCTCTCGAAGATGAAATTGCCCAGAAGGCGAAAGAGCTGGCCGGAGAGGCGGAAGAAGCCGGCCAGGGCGATGCCCCGGAGGGTGCCGACTACGATCTTCCGCCGGCATCTTTTCCCAGCCTGCTCCAGGAGTTCTCAACGCGTGCTCTTGTTTCTCTCGGGATGATGCCGAACCCGTTTGCCCAGGAGGCCCAGGTCGATCTCAAGGCCGCAGCCTATTCCATCGACATGCTGGCTGTTCTCCAGGAGAAGACCGAGGGGAACCTTGAGGAGCAGGAGGCAACCTACCTGGCACAACTCACCGCCCAGCTGCGCGAAGCGTTCGTTAAAATCTCAGCCGGCGCTGCAGGCACGGAGGAAGCCGGCGCTGCAGGCGCGGAGGAAGCCGGTGGCGACGACGATGCGGGGGAGCCGGGCGAAGCCGCCGATGACGCAGAGGGCGGGGGCTGAGTTCACGGCTCAGGTGGGGATGCTGTCAAAAAGCGTGAGCCCAAGTGCTCCAAAGAGCATGATGGGAAACCACGCCGCGAGGGTCGGTGAGAAGTAGTTGCCGTCGATGGCGATGCTGGCGCAGACCGAGGTGACGAGGTAAAAGGCCGCCCCGATCAGGAAACTCGCCACCAGCCCCAGGAAGATGCTGCGGTTTTCGAGTTTCAGTACAAACGGCAGCCCAAGGAAGAGCAGGAGGATATGGGCGAGGGGGAAGGCGAAGTGGTGGTGCAGCTTGACGGCAAGGTGGCGGTGGTAATTCTGCCGCTTGAACTGTGAGCGCAGCTGCTTCCAGGAGAGGTAGGAGATCTCCCTGTTGCTCGTCTCGAGATCAATCGGGCGCAGGGTTGTTTCGAGCTTTCTCTGCGCAAACTCCTTTTTCAGCCGTTCGCCGCCTGAGCTGGCGTTATTCAACAGCAGGTTCCCCCTGTTGTTCCAGTTCTGGATGGATCCATCGTAGAGATTCCAGTACCCCTCCTCGGAGCCTAGAGGTCCTGTCCGGATCCACTCGATGCGGTTGGCGCTGATGTGTCGTTTCGCCTTCGCATTCTGGTGGAGCTCCAGGATCTTGACCATGCTTCCGAGCTGGGCGGTGGTGGAATACTGGCCGACCTCTATCTGTAGTCCGTTCGTGCTGTCGTAATAAGTTTCCGGCTCGAGGAGCTTTGATTTTGAGATAGCCAGGGCGGTCCGGATGGAGTTTCTCTGTCCGGGCAGGACGACCTCCTGCAGGTAGAAGGTCAGCCCGATGAGCAGGAAAGACATGACAAAAATAGGCAGCAGGAGCCGGTAGGTGCTCATGCCGTTTGTCTTGAGGGCCTGGATCTCGTTGTTGCGGTTGAGCAGTGTCACGGTGAACAGCCCGGCTGCGGAGGTCAGGATCGGCCCCATGAAATTGGTGAAAACCGTCGGGATCATCGCCAGGTTGTATTTCAGGAGGGTCAGGAAAATATTCTCGTCTTCGCGCATGAACCGATCGAACTTGAAGCTGAACTCAATGGCGATGAAGAAGCCGGCAAAGATGATGAAGCAGGCAAGGTAGGAGGCGAGGAAAAGACGCACCACGTAAAGGTCGACAGTCTTGATCCGTAACCTTCCGAGCCCGGCCATGCGTGGTTTTTCCCGGCCGCTCATTTTCTCACAGCCCTGTGCAGGAAGATGAAGGTGATCAGCAGGAGGGCGGCGTTGGGTATTGCCATTGCAAGCAGCGGTTGGAGCCCGGTGTTTTTTGCCATCCAGGAGCCGACCATCAGGAGGGGGTAAAAGGTCATCAGCACGATAATCGTGCTCATGAAGAATGGAATCAACCGGCTGCCGAAATTTGTCATGAAGCAGAACGCCGCTCCCAGCAGGGGGAAGGTCAGCCCGGAAAGAGTGAAGGCGTTGCGGCGGTGCCGCTCTCCCAATACCCGCCGGAGATCCTTCTTCAATGGCTCAGCATCACCGGAAGTGACAGTGATCCTGCGCTCGAGCTCATCTATTCTTCCGTTCAGGTCGGAGACGGGCAGGTCTTTCAGCTTTCTTGCCCGGTCCTGGAAAGACAGCGGGATGGTGATGCTTTCAGATATGGATATCTTCTGGATAAAACCATCGCTGCCCCGGGGTACGTTCAGGGTCGTTCGCCTCCCGTCGGCGCCGGCAGTGGAACGGCTGGAGAGGGTTTGCGGCAGCAGGATCTCCACTCCTCTCAGCTGGAGGTTGACTCCACGTTCATCGGGAGTGATCTCGATACGGCCCTCCACTGCAAGGAGGGTGACAGTATCGGGGAATTGCTGTGGCAGGCGGGCACTTACCGATGGAATGAAATTCGATTGCAGATTCTGGTGCATGTCGATTCGCACTCGTTTCAGCTCCGCCCCATCATACTGCCCGACAAAGAGGCTGCCGCTGCCCTCCGGCAGGAGGATTGTCCGGTTGACGCCTGAGCCGAGGCCCTCGAGCTGGCGGATGATGTACTGTTGAAGGTTGTTCTTTTCGAAATGAATATCGGGGATGATCCAGCCGTTGAGGTAATAGCCCAGGCCACCGCAGGCGAGGCTCAGGGCCAGCACCGGGCCGAAAAGCTGGAGGTGGGAGGCGCCGTGGTAGCGAATCGCGGCAACCTCGAGGTCTGCGCTCATCCTGCCGTAGGTCAGGGTGATGCCCGCCAGGAGAGCCAGTGGCAGGGAAAAAAACAGTGGGTAGGCGAAGGTCTTGACCAGGAAAGGCCAGATAAAGGCCAGCTGGATCCCGCTGCGGATGGTCTGGAAGGTGACCATGGCAGAGTACATTACCGAGACCAGGAGCACGAAAAGTATGACCGAGCGCAGCGCCTCGAGGCCGACATATTTCCCCAGCGTCCAGGGCACGCGCCGACTGCGGATCTTCCAGTTCTCTTTGCCGTATTGGGCAAACGGCGTGGTGCACTGAGGGGCGTGTCCGGGACCAGCCTCCAGGCTCAGCTGCGTGGAATCAGGATCCACATCGACTCCTCGGGTGTTCTCTTCACTTGACGGAAATTCCCGCATCCGTACGCTCCAGGCTGCAACGCCGGGGGCAGGAACCTTCACTTCCTTGAAGCATGTTACCGACACCGCATTCAAAACGCAAACAGCAGTAGCGGTTGCGCGGATCCTGACAGGGGGGTGGTCATTGTTTCCCGCCGCCGTTAGGATCTGCAGGAGGGCCATCCCGAGGGGTGGTACAGGGAGCAGAGAGGCTCCGGGAGAACAGGAAACATGGTTCCACAGCAGAGTTTACCTGAAGATGGGCTCCAGCTGCCGTCCGCAGAGCCGCTGGCGGTTCCCGGCACGGGGCGGGGTTGTTTCTCAAGGGGCTGCCTCAGCATCGGTGTGGTCCTGCTCCTGCTTCTTATAGCCCTCGGTGGCTGTGTGTATCTGAAGTACCGGGAGCTGCGTTCCCTGACGGAAGAGTTTCCGGTTGTTTTCGATGAGCTCGAGGGCCGGGGGAAGCGGATCGTTGAGATTCGCAATCGCCTGGAGACTTTTCGCCGCCAGTCGCTCAAGGACGAGGCGGAGCTCCTCCTTGCAGTTGAAGAGCTTAACCTGCTTCTGCTCGACCACCGGGATCCGGCTATTGCGGAATACGCCCGGTTCCAGCGTATTCGGACGGTCGACAAGACTCTTTTCGTTGATATCAGCCTGCCGGTTGACTGGTTGAACTCAAAGCTCAAAGCCGTCAAGGATGCATTCCGGAAGGAGGGAAGGGAACTCCCGAAAGATTTCCAGGTAGCTGAGAGTATCTTCGGATTGTTGCAGGGACGGTATTTCAACGCGGCTGCCGAGGTGGGTGTGGACCCCGCAAAGAATCCTCCCGGGTTCGTCATCAGGAGCATTAAAACCGTCGCCGGCAAGCTGCTGACCCGGGAAGGTGCCGTCCCGGGCGGGCTTGATGGCGAACTGGAGGGTGCCAGTGACCAGGCGCTCGGTGTTCTCCTGGGCGAGGCGGCAGCGAACGTCAAGTCACTGGAGATCCGCCCGGGTTCCATCTTCCTGCGCGGTGGCCCCTGATTCCTAATAGCCGACCGCGGCGGAGTCCGGACGCCGATGGTCACAGCCTGCTTCGAGTTTGCCATCCCTGCGCACCGAGATCGCCATGGCTGACCCCTGGGTGCCGCCGCGCTGCTGGATGACATGGCCCATTTTTTCCAGCGAGGCGCGGGTAGCCGCAGACAGGGCGCCGGCCTCCACCTGCAACCTGTCTGGAAGCCACTGGTGATGCAGCCGGGGTGTATCGACCGCTTTCTGTACAGGCAGGCCGTGAACCAGGTGGTTGACGATGATTCCCAGTACGGTATTG
>JAYGDV010000328.1:0-4936 GCA_046582735.1 Planctomycetota bacterium | reverse complement strand
AACGGTGGGAGGGGGAACGCACAACGTTGCCGACGGAGAAGGAGCGACAGTCAGTGGCGGTGTTGCCAATTACGCTCTTGGAACCTCTACGACAGTCAGTGGTGGAGAGTTCAACGATGCCGTCGAGAACGGTGCAACAGTGAGCGGTGGGCTTGTGAACACCGCCTCCGGCTACGCTTCGGTGGCCGGTGGCGGGGAGTACAATGTTGCCTCCGGCGAGGTGTCGGTGGTCAGCGGGGGCGGTGGAGTTGACGGAGACGGTAACTCCTTCGGTAACGAGGGTTCGGGCCTGGGTTCGGTCATCTCCGGTGGCGGAGGAAATACCGCCCAGGGACAGGGTTCCGTGATCAGTGGAGGAGATTCCAATTCTGCTTCGGGAAATCATTCAACGGTCAGCGGAGGTACCGGGCTTAATGCAGGTACAGATGGAAGGCATATTCCCTGAGAGAGCCCGGTCTTCTCTGCCGCAGGATTTCACCTTCAGAGCTTGCCCCCTGTCCCATCGATGAATTAATCTTACCTGCTGTAGATCTTGCAAAATTACTCCGGCAATCTATAGGAGACTCACGCATGAGGGTGTCAATCCAATCCAGTTGTTTGCGGGCCCTGCTGTTCGCTGTTATGGGCCTCCTTCCGGGGATCCCGGCTCATGGAGATGTTCGCCTGCCGAAAATTTTCGGCAACCACATGGTTCTTCAGCGCGGGATGAAATTGCCCGTCTGGGGATGGGCCGGGGCGGGGGAGAGCGTTACCGTCAAGCTGACCGGCAAAGAGCTCGATCTCAAGGTCGACACCACGGTCGACGGGGGGGGGAGATGGAAGGTTGAGCTGCCGGTTCTCGAGGCCGGTGGTCCGTACGTGATGACCGTGCTCGGCAGCAGCACCGTTACCTACAATAACGTGATGGCGGGGGAGGTATGGCTTTGCTCGGGCCAATCGAATATGGAGGTTCCCATGGCTCCGAGCGCAAGCTGGTGGAAGGGCGTTATCAACTACAAGAAAGAGCTGGCCGCCGCGGGTAATCCCAAGCTGCGGTTGTTCAAGGTTCACACCAACTGGCAACGCGGTCCGATCCAGGATGTCAACGGGGCCTGGGCGGTATCTTCCCAGGCGGCCGCAACGGGCTTCTCCGGAACAGCTTTCTTTTTCGGCAAGAAACTGGTGAAGGAGCTGGACGTCCCGGTCGGGCTGATAGCTGCTGCTGTGGGCGGAATGCCCATCGAGCAGTTCTCTCCGTACTCAGGGCAGGCCTTCTGGTACAACGGGATGATCCACGGCGTCATACCTTTTGGGATTCGTGGAGCGACCTGGTACCAGGGAGAAACCAATTTCTGGGGTGGAGACCGGGCGAATTATTTCGACAAACAGAAGGGCCTGATCGATGCCTGGCGGCGCAATTGGGGCCAGGGGGATTTCCCCTTCTACCTTGTCCAGCTTGCGCCCGGGCTGGGGGGGGCGCTGCCCCTTTTCTGGGAGGCCCAGGCTCGCACCCTGACGGTTAAGAATACCGGGCTCGCCACGACCAACGACCTCGGTGGGGATCTCACTCCGCAGCCTGCAGCCCGTGACAGGGGAGACGTGGTACACCCCCGCGACAAACGAGGCGTGGGCGAGCGTCTCGCGCTGCTGGCGCTGAACAGGGACTACAAGCAGGAGGTCGTCTGCAGAGGGCCGACCTTCAAGTCGATGAAGGTTGAGAAGGGCAAGATCCGGGTGAGTTTTGACAACGCCGGTTCCGGCCTTAAATCACGCGACAAGAAGCCGCTCGACTCCTTTGAGATAGCGGGAGAGGGAAATTATTTCCCCGGCAATGCGGTTATCGATGGCGATTCGGTGCTGGTCTCGAGCAAGGAGGTCCCCAGTCCGTCGATGGTGAGGTTCGGCTGGCATCACGCCTCCAACAGCAACCTGCAGAACAAGGAAGGCCTTCCGGCTTTTCCTTTCCGGACCGGCAGCAACCCACCCACTATTTCCGGCAAGAGGTTGTTTTCGACCCTTTCAAGTATCTCGGTCGCCTCCACAGAAGGCGCCGGCGCTATTCACTATTCACTCGATGGGTCACCGCCTGATAAGAAATCGCCCCTCTACGCGCATTCCATCAATGTCGACAAGACGACGACCATAAGGGCCCGGTTTTACAGGAGTGATGGAGTGAAGAGCAATGTTGCCGAGGCGACTTTCGTTAAGGCCGTACCCCAGAAGTACAGGGGTAAGACCCTCGACCTTGGTTTGAGCTATAAATATTTTGAAACCAGTAAGCCCCTGAGCACCTTGCCCAGGATCAGCAGCCTCAAGTCACCCGTCAAGACAGGCATCTGCGAAGACTTCACCCTGGGTGTGGCTAACAGGACCGATGGCTACGTGCTGCTCTTTGAGGGATACCTCGATGTCAAGGAGCCCGGTGTTTACACCTTTGAGACGACCAGCGATGACGGCAGCGCCCTGTATGTCGACAAGAAGGTAGTCGTCAACAACAACGGTATCCACCCACCGGTGAAGAAGACCGGCAAGATCAAGCTGCGCAAGGGCTGGAGGAAGGTCAACGTCCTCTATTTCGAGAGCAGCGGAGGCGAAGCCCTGAGTGTCCAGTACAGCGGGCCGAATATCCCCCTCCAGGCTTTACCCTGCTGGTGTGAGCAGGCAGAGGAAGATCGATAGTACATTTTCCAGGGCTTTTCCCGGGCGGGAAAGGTTTCTGAACAAAATGTGCAAAAACTGAAATCCGGCCTTAATAATTGACGCTTGGTTGATTTTTCTCTGGGGCATAGGGGGTAGTTATGCGTAAAGGGCTTGTGAGGGATTGTATATTTTGTGGGATCTTTTCGGTCTTCGTTACCTCCGGGCTTTCCGCCCAGCCGGCCAACGATGTGTGTACCGAAGCGGAGATCGTTGATCTTGCCGCCGGACTGCAGGTGACGATCTCCGGCAGCACCGCAGATGGAGCGCAGGGGGATCCTGAAAGTGCCAACTGCGGGGCGAGTACGGCTCCCGGCGTCTGGTACCGCCTGGCAGGCTCGGAACAACAGCTCCGGGCAGAGACCTGTGGAAGCAGTTTCGATACGCGCCTGAGCGTATACGAAGGAAGCTGCGACCAGCTCATCTGTGTAACCAGCAACGATGATTCATGCGGCCTGCAGTCAACGGTCGAGTGGACTGCGAAGGAAGGTTCCAGCTATTTTGTGCTGGTGCATGGATTCGGCCAGAGCCTTGGAAATTTCATCCTCGCCATCAGCGCGCCGGGGCTTCCTGCTCCAGGAGATGAGGATGGTGATGGAATCCCTGATGAGGTTGACAATTGTGCAGGTGTCCCGAATCCGGACCAGGCTGACTTCGATGAAGATGCAGTTGGAGACGCTTGTGACGAGGATGGAGTTGGTGGGCAGGACCGTGATGCTGACGGCGTTCCTGATGGGTTGGATAATTGTGCTGATGTGCCAAACGGGCTCCAGGAAGACAACGATGGAGATGGGCTTGGAGATGCCTGTGATTTCAATGATGGGCCTTGTGCGGGCTGCCGGGTTGGGGAGCTTTTCTGTGAAGATCCCATGCAGGGCGCCTTTCCGCTGACCGATTGCAACAGGGGGGCTGGACAGCCTCTCGATCTCTACAGCCTCTCGATTGCCGGGGGAGATGTGGTGATCGAACTCGAAGGTAACTACGACACCTTCCTGGAACTCTACGATGAGAACTGCGTTCTTATCGCTACCGATGATGACGGCGGAGATGGAGTGAATTCCAGGCTGGCTCGCAACCTGCCTCCCGGCACCTATTTTGTCGGGGTCAGCAGTTTCGGTTCCGGGCAGTCGGGCGAGTTTGTCCTGGCGGCGCAGTGCGATGCGGGGAACAACAACATCTGCGATGATTGCCCTTCGGCGGAGGTGCAGCCGGGTGACCTGTGGGATGGGATTCTTGGAGCAGGCAATTGCATTATCCAGCCATTTGACCAGGCCATAGAGCTCTTTTCGCTGACCGTTGATGAGCTCTTCATAGGAAGCATCTCAGTTTCATCGGATGACTTTGCGCCGAGTATTTCTTTCTTTAACGATTTCTGCGATCTCGTGGTTCTCAACAGCAATTGTCCTGTGGATGAATTCGATGCCTGTATGAGCATCAATCTCGGGCCGGGAACCTACACAGTCGCAGTCGGCTCCAGGGACCAGGGGGGGGCCGGGGCCTTTACCCTCAGTGTTTCCGGGGAGGCTGGAGAGACCCTCTTTGTCCGTGGAGATGTTGATTCCAGCGGGAGGGTGGAGCTCTCAGATGCAGTCCAGGTGCTCAATTTTCTGTTCCGCGGTGGGGCCCGCCCCGGGTGTCTGGAAACCGCTGATTCTAATAACGATGCCCGGATTAACCTCACAGATGGGGTTTATCTGCTGACCTGGCTGTTCCTTGGGGGAGATGCTCCGGCGCCTCCCGGCCCGGGATGTGGTCCGGACCCGGATGACCCCGGAGGGCGGGGAGATCTGGGTTGTGAGAGTTATAGCGGGTGTAATTAGCCAGGGATCTCAACACCCGGGTAGCGCTACTTCACGGGATCAGGCTTCTTCGTCTCGGCGAAGAGATCGTAGATTCTGAGGACGGTTTCGTTGGGAGAGTATTTTTCACGGTGCCTTTTCCGGGCCCCATTCCCGGAGGTGCCTCCTGATACGTAGACCGGGGCAAGGAGGCGTTTGCCGTCGGGATGCAGATCGAGGTCGTAGGCGGATTGCCCGGCGAGGGAATGAAGAGGAGCCTGTTTTGCAGGATTCCAGAAGGACAACTCGGTCGCGGAGTGAAGGTGTTCTCCATAACCGGCCAGGGTGCTGTCTTCGAGGAAACAGAGACCGTTGATCGGGCCATCGGATTTCGCCTTCAGTCGAAGCTCGCTGATCGATGTGCCCTTGCCCCAATCGAACACCAGGACTGCCGGTGTCCCCGGGCAGAAGGCGTTGCTCTT
>JAYGDV010000322.1:0-5495 GCA_046582735.1 Planctomycetota bacterium | reverse complement strand
TTGAACCCTTCAGCGGAGCGCTCGGGGTCCCGGTCCCGGTCACCATCCATGGAGGAGACTTCGAGAGCGGTCCGCAGACAAGCGTGATGCTCGGCGATGAACCAGTTGGCGACATCAGGGTTATCTGCTCCAGCAGGATCGAGGTAATCCTGCCCCCCTCGCGGCAAACGGGCCCCCGGACGCTGACCGTCACCGGACCATCCGGTTCAGCAACCTTTACCAACGCGTTCTTCTATCTCGACGACCGGAAATTCGTCCGCGGAGATTCAGATCTCTCCGGAGCCCTGGAGTTCAACGACGGAATCTATATCCTCGGTACCCTCTTCCTCGGTAACAGGGTGCTCTGTCCCGACGCCAGCGACTTCGATGACGATGGGAAGGTGCATATAACCGATGCCATCAGCCTCTTTCTCTACCTGATGGGCAGCGGGCCGCCACCGCATCAGCCCTTCCCGGTTGCGGGAGACGATCCATCGCCTGACGAACTCGGCTGCGGTTCCTGACCCTGGCGCCCGGGGGCGAGCTTCACCTGTTCCTGTGCCCACAGCAGAAAGAACCCCCCGGCAACGAGGACGACCCCTGACACCCACGCCCAGGGCCCGCCCGTCATGCTCTCGCCGAGGTAAAGAGCCGCCACCAGGCTGGTCAGGAAGGGGCTGAGCATCTGGAAGGAGGAGGTGATCGAGGCTCCCAGCCGCAGGAGGGCGACATAGAAGAAGATGTGCGAGATGCAGACCCCGAAAATGGCCGTTGAGACCACCAGGACCCACCCTTTTTGAGTCAGGTTCGTGATCGATCCCTCGAGTCCATAAACCCCCATGAGGATAACGGTACCGATCGAGACATATTGGGCGACGACCCCGAAAGCCACCAGCGGCGAGATCCCCTGCATGAAATACCGTACGCTCACACCGTAAAAACCGAAGAACAGACCGCAGGAGAGGATGAGCACGATGCCCGTCCCGCTGACCGCGTCGTTAAAGGCCCCGGAGCTCAGGGCAAAACCCAGCAGGCCAGCTACCGCCAGCACCATCCCGGCACCGAAACGCCAGCTCCTGAGCAGAAGGCGCTCACCGGGAAACAGGAGCATCGCACCCGCCACAGCCCAGATCGTCGAGGCCTTGATGAAAAACCCGATGGCATTCGCCTGGATGTAGTAGGGCGCGGCGGCCCAGAGAATCTGCCCGACAAAAGCGAAGGCGGCCGGCACCAGCGCCGCCACGAGCACCCGCCGGCCGACCTCCCCGCGGCGCCAGGCCAGGAAAAGGGTCGGCCACAGGAGCACGGCAGCGATCGGGTAACGGATCCCGTTTGCTGTCCACGGGTCATCAGGAAGGTACTGGGCCAGGTCCTTGAGCAGGACGGGGGTCGAACCCCAGATGCAGACGTTGGCGAGAACAGCCAGTGTTCCAATGCGGTCAATCTTCACGGAAGGCGCTTCACAGCCTGTCGGCCACGTCCCGGGCGAAGTAGGTCAGGATCATGTCTGCCCCCGCCCGCTTGATTGCAACCAGGGTCTCCATGACGGCAGCATCCTCGTCCAGCCAGCCCATACGGGCAGCTGCCTTCAGCATCGCGTACTCGCCGCTGACATTGTAGGCCGCCACCGGAAGCATCGTCTCGGCCTTGACCCGGGCAATGACGTCGAGATAGGCCAGCGCCGGCTTGACCATGACGATATCGGCGCCTTCCTCTTCGTCGAGGAATACTTCTCGAACCGCCTCCTCGCAATTGGCCGGATCCATCTGGTAGGTCTTCTTGTCACCGGAACGCGGCTGGGAGTTGAGCGCATCACGGAACGGGCCGTAAAAGGCCGAGGCATACTTTGCCGAGTAGCTCAATATACTCACATTGCTGAATCCATTCGCATCGAGCGCCGCCCGGATACAGCCCACCCTTCCATCCATCATATCTGAAGGCGCAACCATGTCCGCGCCGCTCTCGGCCTGCGAGACGGCCATCGCCGCCAGCACCTCGAGGGTCTCGTCGTTGAGGATCTCCCCGTCCTCGAGAATTCCATCGTGCCCGTCGCTTGAGTAGGGATCAAGAGCGACATCTGTGATCACCACCAGCTCGGGCAGGGCATCCTTCAGCTCCCGAACGGTCCGCTGCAGGAGCCCGTCGGGGTTGGTCGATTCGCTACCCAGCTTGTCCTTCAATGAATCAGGCAGGGCGGGAAAGAGAGCGACTGCGGGGACCCCCCTGGCGAAAGCTTCCCTGGCCTCGGCTACGAGCACGTCGGGGCTGTATCGAAAACAATCCGGCATCGAGTCGATGGGGACCTTCTGGCCCGATCCATCGATCACGAAAAGCGGCCAGATGAGATTGTCGGGCCTCAGGTGCGCCTCGCGCACCAGGCTCCGCACAGCCTCCGACTTTCGGTTTCGCCGCGGGCGGGAGATGAGGTCGGGAACTTCCAGACCTTCGGCACCAGCCACACTATCGACAACAGGTTCCTCGTTGGTCATGAATCTACCGTACAGGGTTGGTCTCACCCCTTGTCCGCTCAGGCAGGGGCCAAAAGTAAGAGTATAGCATGCCCCCACCTGCCGGCAGCAGTAAAGAAAACCCCGGGGGGACCTGCAGGGGCCCGTAATCTTTCATCCGGGCCGTAATACGTTTTCACTGTATACTTCGGCCATTGGAACGGCTCTTACAGGAGACGCCCTTTGCGCAACGACTACAGCATTACACCGGAAAACAACACTCAGATGGCCGCCGCTGCGGAAGCGGAATACCCGGAAGAATGCTGCGGACTTCTCTTCAGAGGACCGGCGGGCTCGGAGGTGGTACCCATGCCTAACCTTCAGAACAAGCTCCACGAAGAGAACCCGGAAACTTACAAACGTGACGCCCGCACAGCCTATTTTATAGACCCGCAGGAGATGGAGTGGATCGGCACAGAGAAAAAGGCAGGGGGAATGGAGCTGGAGGCCATCTTCCACTCTCACCCTGACGTGGAATCTTATTTCTCAGAGACCGACAGCGAGGCCGCCGCCGTCTTCGGAGAACCCACCTGCCCCGGAGTCGTCTACCTGGTCTACTCGGTGGTCGCTGGCAAGGTCGCCGACCTCAAGGCCTTCGACTGGTCCGAAGATGAGACACAGTACGCGGAGATCTCCCTGGAGATCGCCGAAAGATAGGCGTCAGTCAAGCGGCTCGGGAATATCGACTCGCGTGGTCCTCCCGGTGAGAGCCCGCAGAAAAGCGGCAAGGTCTTCCTTTTCAGCAGGGCTGAGACCGAGCTTCTTCATTTCCACATCAAGCGGCCAGGCCGGGTTCTCAACGCCACCGCTGCTGTAGAACTCGACCACCTCCTCGAGAGTCCTGAGGCTCCCATCGTGCATGTAGGGAGCGGAGAGGGATACGTTCATGAGGGTCGGGGTCTTGAAACGGCCCCGGTCCCCCTCCACGCCGGTCACCTCGTAGCGCCCGGCATCAGCCGCCGTACCCCCGCCGGTCCCGGCCCCGGTATTGTGGAATTTTTCATCGGTAAAGTTCGGGCCTGAATGACAGACCGAGCATCTGCCGCGGTTGTTGTCCTTGAAGATCTCGAGACCCCGGCGAGCCGACTCACCGAGAGCCTCCGGGTCCCCGGCCTCCCATCGATGCCAGGGAGAATCGTAGACCAGGATGGTTCGCTCAAAGCTGCCGATGGCCGAGGTGATGCGCGCGAGATCGACCTTCTCATCTCCATAGGCCTGCCTGAAAAGCTCCCTGTAGCCGGCGACCTGGGAAACCTTCGCGACGATGGCCCGGTGGCTCTCACCCATCTCCCTCACAGACGCCATCGGAATGGCCGCCTGCTCCTCGAGACTGCCGGCCCGGCCATCCCAGAACTGCTCCCGGCTGAAGATCCGGTTTACCAGGGCTGGCGCATTTCGCCTGCCACGCTGGCCATTGAGACCGGTCGAAAAACGTGCCCGGTCGGCCCAGCCGCGTGCGGGGTCGTGGCAGCTGGAGCAGGAGACGGTGTGGTCCTTTGAAAGGCGCCTGTCAAAAAAGAGGTGGCGCCCGAGCTCCGCCTTCGAGGCCGTCCAGGGATTGCCGGGGGGAATCTTCACCATGGCACGGTCGTAGCCCAGCTCATCAAGACGCTCCAGGGTGAAATTCTCCCAGGTCAGCTCGCTGACGACCGTCTGCTCCTGCCTGCGGCCACTCTCACAGCCGGCAAACAGGAGGAAACCGGCGCAGGCCGCGGTGATAAAAAAAACACCGCGATTCGGGAATGACCGGCGGCCCGGGTGGTGCATGGAGATCTGCTTCCTCATTTTCCGGGGCCGAGATTCAGTTGAAGCTCGCTCTCGCGCCGCGGCGAAATTTCGACGGTTCCCCTGGATTCTCCGAGCTTCTCATGCCAGGCGACATAGCGGTACTCTCCCGGGGGAATATCCTCGATCAACAGGACCCCGCCAGGATCGGTCACCGCTATGTAGGGATTATCGTGAACCACGACAAAAGCCCTCATCCAATTGTGTACATCGCACTTTACCGTAATAAGCCCCGGCTCTGCCATCTTGCGGCCCGGGTAGGTTTCACCCGCACTCGAAAACTGGTAGTTGAAAAACGACCTGTTGCCGTAATAGGGATGGGTTGAATGGGTCAGGGGGTCCTCGTTCGCGGCCTTGAGGAGGGAGCCGGCCATCCCTGCGCTGACATGGGGATGGAACGAGCAGTCCCTGTTGGTAACCACCAGGTCCGGCGCAGGAGCCTTGCCCTTTCCTATTCCCTCGAGACGGACCACTACATCCCGGAGCCCGCCACTGCGGGAATCTACCACCACCTCCTCGCTGAATACCTTTCCGCGGCAGTGCGCGGCATTGGTATTTGTATCGAGCTGGCGGGGAGAGGGCCTCGGGGTGGCGTTGTACATCGCAACCACGCGAAGACGTCCCCCGTCCTTCACCTCGACCACCTCGTAGAGGACAGCGCCCGGATAAAAAAGTAGCAGCAGGCAAAAGAGATCGAAGGCGAAACACAACAACACAACCAGCTTTTTACTTCGCCGCCGGCCGACCACCGTCAACCACAGGGTGACAGATAAAGACAGCAGGCAGGAGGCCGGCATCAGCTTCCAGATCACCGAGAGGGCGGGGGCATCTTCTGCCAGCCAGGGATCGGGCACCACCCAGGCAACCAGGCCGACCACCAGGATGTTGAGCCCCGACCAGCAGAGCTTCCAGGTCCCGACGCTGAACTCTCCGAGGTAGGAGCCCGGGGGCTCGTCCTCATACTCGATGTCGGGGAGATGGGAGGGCCGGGGATGCTGCTCCTCAGGTTGGCCGTCCGGGTCGATCATTCCGTGATACCTCTACTACAGGTTCCAGTTGCCTGCATTGTAACTCCAGGAGCCGGGTCGCTCCATGCTCCTACTCGACGGAAGCGCCCCCTTGGGCTAAAGTGTGCGGTGTTTTATTCGAATACCGAAGAGCTCCAGGAGAATCATGTCAGATCTTTCCGCCATTGTAACAACTGATCCAGATATCGCGAAACTC
>JAYGDV010000291.1:0-2811 GCA_046582735.1 Planctomycetota bacterium | reverse complement strand
AGCTGGCAACGGTTGTAGCTCCGGGAAGAATATTTGGGTGTCCGCTTCTGCTTGACACGCCAGGACGTTTTTGCCATAGAGTTATTTCCTGAAGGGAAAGCCTAAGAGTTCGAAAAGGACCTGGGACTCCTCATCAGTAGACCGGTCCACTGTGATGTTGATGTTCAACCCCTGAACGAACTCCACTTCATCAATATTGATCTCCGGGAATACCAACTGCTCGGCCAGCCCAAGAGAATAATTCCCCGCGCCATCAAAGGCACGGGTGGAGAACCCCCGGAAATCGCGAATACGCGGTATCGCGAGGTTGATCAGCCGGTCAAGGAACTCAAACATTCTCGTTCCGCGGAGCGTAACCTTGGTTCCCACCGGCATTCCCTCACGAAGCTTGAATCCTGCGACCGACCTTCTTGCCTTGGTGATTACGGGCTTCTGCCCGGCAATCGTTCTAAGATCCTTCGCGGCAGCATCGATACGCTTGTTGTTTTCGACGGCCTTACCAACTCCCATGCTGAGCGTTATCTTATCGAACCTGGGAACCTCGTTGACGTTCTTATAGGAAAAACGCTCCATGAGCTTGGGGGCAAACTCGTTCTGGTATTGATCTTCTATTCGACTTTTCATCTGAAAATCTCAGCTAGGCAAACGCCTATGGCAGAACCTCATTTGTGTTCTTGGAATACCTTACCTTGCGTCCATCATCCTCGATCCGAAATCCCACACGAGTAGGCTTGTTCTTGCTGTCAAGCAGCTGAACTTTCGAAATATGCAGGGGACACTCCTTGGTGATTCGCCCCCCCTTGGGGTTTTCCTGGCTCCGCCTTATGTGCTTATGGCGCATGTTCAGCCCCTGCACCCAGATGCGATCAGTTTCCAAATCAACCCGAAGCACACGCCCCTGCTTGCCTTTATCATCACCTGAAATAATTATGACCAGGTCATCTCTTTTCAAATACATGTTCAGACGACCTCCGGGGCCAGTGAAATAATTCTCATGTACTTACCCCTCAACTCTCGGGCAACAGCTCCGAAAATTCTCGTTCCACGCGGATTACCATCATCATCGAGCAGCACTACCGCGTTGCGATCAAATCGAACATAGGTCCCATCATCGCGACGAATCATTTTCCTGGTCCTGACAATTACCGCCTTGACCACCGTCCCGGACTTGATTTCACTGGAGGGAAGAGCTTTTTTTACCGAACAGACGATAACATCGCCAAGGTGGGCAAACGCTCTTCCGCTGCCTCCAAGAACATGGATGCACTGAACCAACTTGGCGCCGGTGTTGTCCGCCACGTCCAGCTTTGTCTGCATTTGAATCATCTTGCTGTTTCTTTCTTCGAAAAGCCTCAGACGGCCTGGGTCGACTTCCTTACAATCTCAATCAATCTCCAGCGCTTCGTCTTCGAAAGCGGCCTGGTTTCTCCAATTCGAACCGTGTCACCGATCTCTGCCTGCTCCTGCTCATCATGAGCCTTGAAGATCGTCTTGCGCTGGATGTACTTGTAATAAGTGCGGTGCTTTTCGGTCCGCATCACACGAACTGAAATCGTCTTTTCCATCTTGGTGCTGACCACCTCGCCTACGACTGACTTACGCTTCCTGACATCGTCAGTTTTCTTGTCAGCGGGTTCGGTTGTCGGTTCTGTCTCAGCCATTATCACTCTCCAGGATCTTCAGTTGACTCCGCGGATTCTTCTTCCCCGGCGTCTTCCACCGAAGCGCTTTCCGCCTCTTCTGCACTCGCCTCATCAGCTGGCGAAGCGGAAGCGGCAGGAGCCGTCTCATCCGTGCCAAGCTCCTTCTCGCGGAGGATGGTCAGAAGACGCGCCCGCTCCCTTTTTATTTCCCTGTAGCTTCCGGAATTATCCATCGGCTCACCCTTGGCCTGGAATCGCATTTTCCAGATCGTGGCCTCGAGCTTGCCAGCTTCGGATCGAAGCTCCACCAGGGGTAATTCTCGCATTTCCTTGATGTCCATTTCCGCCTTAGACCTTCTGCCTTCTATTGACCATCCGAACATTGACCGGCAATTTATGCGAGATCCGGTTCAGGGCCTGCCTCGCGAAATCCTCCGGCACTCCCCCTATCTCAAAGAGGATCGTCCCGGGACGAACTACCGCGGCGTAATAATCCGGCTCACCCTTTCCTTTTCCCATACGGGTTTCAGCAGGCTTGGAGGTAATGGGCTTATCCGGGAAAATCCGGATGTAGACCTTTCCTTCACCATGCAGGAAGTGAGTTGCTGCAACACGTCCGGCCTCAATCTGCCGGGCACTGATCCAGCCAAGATCGAGGCACTGCAGGCCAAAGTCTCCATAGACAACAAAATTGCCCCGCGTCGCATTACCCTTGGCTCGCCCACGCTGCTGCTTGCGATGCTTAACCCTTTTTGGCATCAGAGCCATTGCTCTCATCCTCCTGCGAATAGGGGCCAAGGTAGATCCAACACTTCACTCCAATGGAACCATAGGTAGTGACCGCCTCATAAAACCCGTAGTCGATATGCGCCTGCAGAGTCTGCAGGGGGATCTTCCCCTCATGGTGCATCTCACGCCGTGACATGTCAGCCCCACCGAGCCGCCCCGAGAGAAGAATCTTGACTCCCTGGGCACCCTTCTCCATGGCACCACGGGCAGCCATCTTGATGGCACGCCGGAAGGCCGATCTCCTGAGAATCTGCTGTCCGATGGACTCGGCAGTCAACTGGGCACTCAGTTCCGGGTTGACGACCTCACGGATCTCAAGCTTGACCTCGGTACCGCAGATTTTCTCCAGGTCTTCCTTGAGCTGGTCAACCTTCGCTCC
>JAYGDV010000258.1:0-6695 GCA_046582735.1 Planctomycetota bacterium | reverse complement strand
CTCATCGAGCACTTCGCCGGGGCTTTTCCCGCCTGGCTCTCGCCTGAGCAGGTCAGGGTTCTGCCCATCAGCGAGAAATCCAACGACTATGCCGCCGAGGTCTACACCGCTCTGAACGAAACAGGGATCCGGGTAACCCGGGACGAGTCCGATGAAAGGATCCAGGCCAAGATCAAGGTGGGGGCGGAGGAAAAGGTTCCCTACCTCCTGGTCGTAGGCCCCCGGGATGCTGAAAAACGCGAGGTCAGCGTCCGGGCGCTAGGCACCGAAGAGAACCTGGGCGCCATGCCGTTGGATGAATTTGTCCGGCGAATGGCTGCCGAGGTCGCCGACCGGGGCGCCACCACCGCCAGGAGCTTCTTCGACTCCTGATTACGGGTAGATCACCCCGTTTTATCGCTACCGTGGCCAACCGATAAGGCGGTGAGTCTCTCCACGGGCTTGTTTACTCAAGGCACAGCCCGCTTCTTTCCGATGATCTATTGAGGGTCATCCAGGAAGAACGGGTACATGAAACCAGGGCGAGTTGCGCACTGTTTTTACGCTTTATTGTTGAGCTTTTCACCTGGCTTGCATGCCGAGGAGTTTCACGTGGTGGGCGCCCGCGCGATGGGCATGGGTGGTGCAGGCGTTGCGGTTACCCGCGGGGTGTTGAGCAGCTACTGGAACCCGGCCGCGCTCTGTCCCCCGGCAGATCCCGACCCCGTCGATTTCTTCGAGGTGGCCCTTCCTCTCGCTGTCATGGGAGTGGCATCCCGTGATGTCCTCAGGGAGCTGGACGAGGCGGTTGATCTCTCGGGACAGGTCGACTTCAGTGCCATCGAGGCGCGCCTGGTCGCCGGCAAGCCATTGACCGAAACGCAGTTGCAGGATCTCCTCATCCTTGCCGGCGAGCTGCCGGGACTCGAAGCCGCTGGCGCCGGCTTTCTCGCCGATGTGAGCCTTGGCCTGGGGTTGCACCGGGATCGCTTCGCCTTCAACATTGTCGGTCTCTACAGTGCCGGCGCTGCCACGAGGCTCGACCGCAGCAACCTGGCCCTCGGGAGCAGGGGAATCGAAGGCTTTATCCCGCCCGGCAAGGGTCAGCCCGCAACACCGGGAGGCCTCCTGCTGGCCAATGATCTGGTCAAGGCCGGCTTGCTGGGGCGCTTGCAGGCCGACCGGCTGGTGTTTCTTGCCGAACAGGCCGGCATTAACCTCGATTCCGATGATTTCCGCAGGATGATCGAGGACATTCTCGAGGTGAATAATGAAAAATTTTCCGGTTCGGCAGGAGACCTGATCACCGCAAACCAGAGCGGCGTCGAGGTCAGCGGTATCCTTGTACAGGAATATACCGCCAGCTACGCCCAGCCACTGGCCGAGTGGTTCGGGCCATCCCTGCTGGATACGGTTTCGATCGGGGCAAGCCTCAAGGTGATGAACGCGAAGACCTTCTTTTCTCCCTTTACCCTGTCGTCGCTGGGAGATTTCGAGGGGATTGCCGAGGAGTTGCTGACGGAATCCAGGGAAGAGACCTCGATGAATATAGGCATCGACCTCGGGTTGCTCGCCCAGCCGGCCGACTGGGTATCGTTTGGCCTGGTCGGCAGGAATCTCAACAGTCCGAGCTTCGACTTCGCCCGTGCCGGTGATTACGTTCTCAGGCCGCAGGTCCGTGCAGGGGTGGGATTCTACGATCTGCTTCCGGGGCTGGTGCTGGCGGCGGATATCGACCTCACTCGCAACCATACCGACGCACTGCCGGGATATGAATCGCAACAGGCTGCAATCGGGTTCGAGTATTCGCTGCTGGAGGGAGACCATCTCTTTTTACGGGGAGGGGTTTCCGGAAACCTGGCCAACTCGGAAGGAGCCACCCTGCATTTCGGTCTTGGCTTCAATATTGCCGGGGCGTCTTTTGACCTCGCGGCAACAGCCACTCCCAGGCTGGTCGAGCTTCCCGGCACCGATGAGGGTTCGGTCCGGGAATTTCCCGAGCGCGCTGGGTTCTCAGTGATGCTCGGTTGCCGGGTGTCTTTTTGACGCTCACTCCCCGGGAGAAATGCTGACCGGCCCGGTTTCCTCGCCGGGGCGAATGGTGACTCCCTTGACCCTGCCTGTCACGGCGCCCTTGTTGAGCAGCAGGAGGTCGTAGACTCCAGGAGCCAGGTCGCGCAGATGGAAGCGGCCGACCTGGGATGAAAAGTGCCAGGTGTGGGCGGGAATTCCACGTGCTCCGGGGCCGGCGCGCTCCTGCAGGCGGAGGCTGTAACCCCGCACGGGGCCCTCTGTTCTCAGTATGCCGCGCAGGCTGCCGGGTCTCTCGATCGTGAACACGATGCCGACAGCCGGGGGGCTGATGCCTGTGCGCTGGTCCTGGCCTCGCCTGGAATCTCCGGCTCTCAGGGTGTAGGAGCCGCTCGGCAGCTGCTCGAAAGAGAAAATACCTGCCGGGGAGCTGACGGTCTCAATCGAGAGACCCTCGGCGGTGAGCCGCAGCGGGACAAGGGCCAGGGGTTGCCCCCGGGAATTCTGCACCCTGCCTGAGATCGGGCCCGCGCCGGCTTCGAGGACAAGCTTCAGGGCGCGGAGCGATTTTTCCTCGGTGTCGGCAAGAAGGCGTTTCGAGATCCCCTCTGAGGCCAGCGCTGCCTGCAGGTGGTACTCTCCCGGCGGTACCTTCTTGAATTGGAAGGCGCCCCTGGAGGTGCTGCGGACAAAGAGTTTGCGGGGACCCGTGAGGGAAACCCTGGCGTTCGCAACGGCATTTCCTTCAGTGTCGAGCACGGTTCCTCCGATGGAACGAGAGGGAGGAAAACGCATCACGAAGCGTCCGCCTTCCAGCTCATCGACTGTGACCTTTTTGCTGAGCGTCGGGTAGCGCGCGTCATTTGCGGTGACCGTCAGCAGGGTGATCGGATTTCCCGGAAGGTTCTGGAGGGTTGCCAGTCCTTCTGCGTTGGTGCGGGTCGAGGGGCTGGGTATCGCACCTGGAGGGGAGTTGATGATTCGGGCGGATACCCGTGCGCCTTCGCAGGGATCCCCATCTGGGTCCTGGACAAAAACATTCACCCCCGAAGATTCGACCATTCGGATGGTAAGGTTCTCGCGGGTGGGGAGCCTGACGGTCAGCGGGCCACCTGCCCGGTAGGAAGAGTGAAAGACGGCGAGGTTCCAGTCTCCCGGCAGGAGCGATCCGAAACTGAAGCGCCCATCGTCCCGGGTGGAGCCCTGGTGGCGCAATGGACCGTCGGGTGTGTTGAGAGCGAGGGTAACCCTGGCGGCCCTGACCGGCTTACCGCGCAGGTCCGTCACCTCCCCGAAGAGGGACTCTCCTCTTTGAAGAAGTATTCTCACCACCTCCGGGTGCTCCCCGGGCTTTCCTTCGGGGATCTTCAGGACGCGGCGGTCGGCAAGGTAGTACTGATGGCGCAGCAGGGCGGGGTATTCTCCGGGCTCGAGGTCATCAAGGAGGGCGTAACCCTGGTCATCGGTTTTGATTTCCAGATTGCGGGTTTTTGCAGGCCCCTGCACCCGGAGGTTGAACTCTGAGCGGCTTACAGGCACCTCTCCATCGACATCCAGGAGCAGGAGGGCAAGGAGTCCACCAGGTGAGGCGGCTGCTTCCGCGGGTTCTTTTTGCGCAGCAGGGGACAGGGGCAGTGTTTCACCCTCACCGTCGACCGTTCCCCCGGCAGTTTCCGCAGCGCCCGCCTGTTCTTCGGGGCCGCCGGCAGAGGGCGTTTCTTCCGGGTGTTCACCCGTCGCCGGCGACAGGGGCTTTTTATTGCCCCGGGGGGGGAGCTTGTCCTCTCCTGTTCCACTGAGGAGGAAAATTCCCACCGCGACCACCGCGATCGCCACCGGGGCAGCGATCACCGCCCGGCGAGTGAGGTTTTTTGCCGTCATTCGAGCTCCCGTCAGTCGGTTACTTCGAGGATCACATCGCCACTGCCTGTTTCCAGCGAGAAGGGACCGAAGAAGGGGTCGGCGACCTCTGTCTCATCGGTGGTATCAAAAACCCGTATGTTCGCCTCGGACGGGGTGATGTAGTCGGGCGAATTATAGGAGTAGTAGCCAAGGAAGTAGGGATCTGGAGCCGGCGGCATGGCACAGAGGCAGTCGAGCCCTGATCCGAGAGGCTCTTCGTAGGGGAAGAAGTCCAGGGTCGGGACATCTGAGTTGACAACGGTGAAGACCTCCCTGCCTGAAGAATTCAGCAGCCGGGGCGCGAAGAATTCATCGAGCCCGACGAGGTTCTCGATGAAGTAGGTCACCGTTTCTCCTGCGGCCGTGGTGTCCTGCCCGAAAGCTCCTGCGACCACCTCGCCCATCAGGATGTCGTCACCGTTTTGATCGGTTCCGGCCGAGGGGCGCGCGCTTTCGAAATCGAGGGAGAAGCCCGGATCGATCTCGATGGCAACGGTGCCGAGAGGGTCTACATTGGCCGAGGCCTGGGCATTGGGATCCGGGTCCGTGTAAATGTTGACCTGGTCGAGCAGGAAGTTCTCGATAACCAGCTGGACCTTGTTGCCGTCAGCCGGGCCCTGCGGCACCGATGAGCAGGCATCCCCGATCAGGTTGCCGGCAAGGCGGGAGATCTGGGCCTGGTCGATGCGCAGCGGATCGCAGAAGCCGACAAGGCCGACGATTCCACACCCGACATGGAGGTCGCTGAGGCTTCCATCCGGTTCCCGGGTCCCACTGAAGATATTGACCTTGGTGATCTCACAGTGGGATCCACCCGGGTGTTCCTGCACCGACCGGAAGGCCGTATAGACGGTGAACTCATCGCCGCTTCCCTCGATGAGGGAGGTTGCATCGGAATCGTCAATTGTCGGATCGATGACGTTGACCTCCAGTGCTCCCCCGGAGGCGAGGCCGAAGCAGAAATAGGAGGCCGTCGAATCCCCTGTTGACGAGCCGGGGATGGTCGAATCGACCACGCCCCCGAAGGCATCGTAGGTGCCGGCGATCTCGGGCGCGGCATTCCCGGTGTTGCGCGGCATGTTCTCCAGCAGCAATTGCACCGTCGGGTGGTCGAGGTAGTCGTCGATGGACTGGAAATCCGCGCTGACAACACCGCCGCTGCGGGATCCGAGATCAAAGGGGTTGTCATGACCCCCGCTGCTGCAACCCACAACGAGAGCCAGCAGGAGGGAAAGGGCCGCCTGGCCCGGGAAGGATCTTATTTTCATGTCCAATTCCTGTAACTGCCTGGTTTGAATCGGTTTTTCCGGTCTTGTCAGGTTTGACGCAGCCCAGTGCTCGAATCTTCATCTTAATCGATGAAGTATGGGTTTTTGCAGGGTGAAGATCAAACTTCAGCGATATTGCTGAAAACTGCCGGAGATACCGGAATTCGTCCGGAAACGACAGCCAGGCCGATTTCTTGCTACTGGCCGCTTCAGGACGCGAAGGATAAGATGGGCGCATGACTGAAGAAAAGCGCATCAGGCAGTCCTCTTCGCAGTCCCCGGGGGAGTTGAGTGGACCCGGGTCGGTGGAATTACTCCAGATGCACTTTCATATGCGCCTGTCGCGCGAATGGGATCTCCGTTTTGAGACGCTCTTTCGCCAGGGAGGCATCTCCAAGTGGTACAGCGGAGTGGGAAGCGAGGCGACCACGGTAGCTTCGGCGGCCTGTCTGCAACGCGATGATGCCCTCCTCACAATTCACCGCGACAGTGGAGCGATCCTGCGTTATTACGCTTCGTGCGAGGACCTGGTGCCGGGATTGCTGCCGGTGGAGAACCGCCACGGCAGCGGGAAGGCCCGGGAGCTTCTTTACCGCCTGGCCTGCCAGTTGATGGGGCGCTCAGATGGTTTTACCTCCGGCTATGACAGGTCGTTTCACTATGCCCATCTTGACGAGGATTCAGGGCTCAGGCATATCGGGATGATCAGCCACATGGGTGCCATGATTCCCGTGGCGGCCGGGGTGGCGCTGGCATTCAGGCAAAGTGGCAGCGACCGGGTGGCCCTGAACTACATAGGAGATGGCGGGACCTCAACCGGCGAGTTTCACGAGGGCCTCAACATGGCGGCGGTTCTCGATGCCCCATTGGTGCTGGTCATTCTCAATAACCGGTATGCCTTCAGCACTCCCGCCAGTGAGCAGTACCGCGGTGAGAGCCTGGCTGCCCGGGCAGCGGGCTATGGCATCGAGGGGGCCCGGGTCGATGGCAACGATCCACTGGCAGTTCACGCGGCGGTTTCCGCCGCGGTCGACCGGGCAAGAAACGGGGGGGGGCCGACCCTTATCGAGGCTGTGCTCGGAAGGATGCGGGGACACTCCGAGGGGGATGATTCTCTCGGGATCCTTTCCGATGCAGAGCGGGAACAATATGAGCGCGAGGACCCGGTCACCTGCTTCGAATCTAGCCTGCTCGATGAGGGCATCGCCACGGCGGAACATCTCGAGAAGGTGCAACAATCCTGTGCCGAGCTGGTCCTGGAAATTGCAGACGAGGCCGCGGCCTCGGCGGCGCCGGACCTGGCGCCCGGGGCAAGGCCCGTTTTTGCCCCGGTGGCAGGGTTGCCCGGGAGCGGACCACTTGCGAGGGGACGGGTTGATCCGGGTAAAGAAACGAGCTATCTCGAGGCGATCTCTCTTGCCCTGGGAGATGCCATGCAGGAGGATCCCGGGGTTTTCCTGATGGGGCAGGACATCGCCGCCTTTGGTGGAGCCTTCAAGAGCGGAAGAGCACACG
>JAYGDV010000115.1:0-2761 GCA_046582735.1 Planctomycetota bacterium | reverse complement strand
GCATGCGCGTGATAACGAACGCCTGCTCGAGATCCTCCGCCAGGTTCGCGACCGCGGTAACACAGTGGTCGTGGTGGAGCACGACCCGGAGATCATCGCGGCCGCCGACCATGTCATCGATATGGGGCCGGGTTCCGGAAGTGCCGGAGGGGAGGTGGTTGTCGCCGGGGGGATCGAGAAGGTGACGGCCTGCAGGAAATCACTCACCGGCGCCTATATGCGCGGAGATTTGCAGGTGGCGGCTTCCCGGAGAAAACGCCGCAAGCCGGCCAGGTCGCGGTGCCTGAGAATCAGGGGTGCCAGGGAGAACAATCTCCAGGGCCTGGACGTTGATATTCCCGTCGACCTCTTTACCGCGGTCAGCGGGGTTTCCGGTTCAGGAAAGAGCTCCCTGCTGCACCAGGTGCTCTGGCGTCACTGGCAGAGGGAGCAGGGCCTTGCAGTAGATGGAGAGGTGCTTGTCGATTCTATCAGCGGCCTTGAGCTCATCGATGAGCTCGTGCTGGTCGACCAGTCTCCAATCGGCAAGACGCCCCGGGGCAATTCCGCAACCTATACCAAGGTCTTTGACCGGATCCGGAAGCTCTTCGCGTCGACGGATGAGGCCCTTGCAGCGGGTTTTGATGCGGGTGCCTTCAGCTTCAATGTGAAGGGTGGGCGCTGTGAAGAGTGCAAGGGGGCGGGGATGGTGCAGGTTGAGATGCAGTTTCTCTCTGATGTCACCCTGACCTGCGAGGCCTGTGACGGACGCAGGTTCCGCAGCGAGGTGCTCGGGATCAGGTACCGGGACCTGAATGTTCACGAGGTCCTCCAGCTTACGATCGATGACGCGGCCGTGTTCTTCAGCCACGAGGAAAAACTCGCGCAGACGCTTGCCTTCCTCGGCTCCCTGGGTCTCGGGTACCTGCAGCTCGGCCAACCCCTCAATACGCTCTCGGGCGGAGAATCGCAGCGCCTGAAGCTCGCCTCGAGGGTGCTGGCTGCAAGGCATGGCGGCCGGCTGCTTTTCCTCCTCGATGAGCCCACCACGGGGCTTCACCTCGATGATATTCGCCGGCTGCTCGAGGTGCTTCACGGGCTGGTTGACCGGGGTCACGGGGTTGTCATGATCGAGCACCAGGTGGATGTGCTTGCCCAGGCTGACCACCTGGTTGATCTTGGCCCGGAGGGCGGCGATGGGGGCGGTTGCCTTGTAGCCTGTGGGACCCCGTCGGAGGTTGCAGCTGTTGAAGATTCAATTACAGGGCGCTGGGTCGCGAAGCTGCTCAAAGGTCCGGCGAAGCTTCCTTCGCCGCCGGTCGGCAGCGCCGGGAGCCGGCGGCGGCCTGCCCGGCGAAAAAACGTGATCCGGGTGGTTGGTGCGCGTGAGAACAATCTCAAGAACATCAATGTGGAGATTCCGCGCAACTCTTTCGTCGTCGTTACAGGGCTCAGCGGCTCGGGGAAGTCTTCCCTGCTCTACGACATCGTATTTTCCGAGGGGCAGCGTCGTTATCTCGATTGCCTGTCGCCCTATGCCCGCCAGTTTGTCGAGGATCTCCATCGTCCCGATATCGACCATCTCGAGGGGATCCCTCCGGCGGTTGCGATCGAGCAACGCACCACCGTCGGTGGCCGGAAGTCGACGGTGGGTACGGTTACCGAGGTTTACCACTTTCTCCGCCTGCTCTACACCAGGGCGGGGGAGCAGATCTGTCCTGACTGTGATGTTGAGGCGGTTCCCCGGTCATTCGATGAGATCCTCGAGAGGGTCAGGGAGCTGGCCTGCGGTGGAGGCGCCCTGCTGGCTCCTGTGATCCGGGGCAAGAAGGGCTTCCATCACACGATCCTTTCAAGGGCGAGGGCAGAGGGGATCCTGGAGGCTCGAATTGATGGGGGTTGGCTTGAAATTCCCGAGCAAGAGCATCGACTCGACCGCCACAAGGTCCATGATATTGACCTGGTGCTCAGGAGGTTTTCCGGAGCCGGCGACAGGAGCGCCGGGGCGGAGATGTCGAGGGCTCTCTCGCGGGCCCTCGAGCTCGGTAGCGGGGTGGTTCGTTTCGTCGATGACGCCGCCGTCGAGACTCTCCTGAGCAGGAACCGGTCCTGTCCATCCTGCAGCAGGGACTTTGACGAGCCTGACCCGAGGAATTTCAGCTTTCATTCACGCCATGGCTCCTGCCCGGAGTGTTCCGGCTATGGATCGTTGTACAGGCTGGACCCGCTGAAGCTGATCGAGAATTGGGATGCGCCCCTGGATGCGAAGAAGAACGGCCCGCTCGCTTTTCTTGATGAGTGGCCTTTCAAGCGCGGCCACCGCCGGGCCGTTCTCGCAGAGACAACCGGGCTTGCCGGCCTTCCTGCAGATGGGAGAAACCTCGCGAGCTGGAGCAAGCGGGCCCTGGGGATTCTGCTGGAGGGCAAGGGAGGCTCCGGCTTCCCCGGTCTTCTTGGCATTGCCAGTGAGCTGCTTGCGACGCTTGAGCCGGAGGACCAGGACAAGTACCTGGCGCGGAAGGGATCGGAGATGGAATGCCCTTCCTGCAGGGGGACCCGGATCACCCGGCGCTGGGGGGCCGTGCGGGTTGGCGGAAGGAGCATAGGGGAGCTGACGGCGCTCTCGGTCGAAGAGCTCAGTGAGGCCCTCAGCAGGATGGAAATCAGGGAGCGTTTCCGGCCCATCGTTGAGCCGATCCTGGTTGAGATCGGCTCGCGGCTGGATTTCCTGCGTAAGGTGGGGCTCGATTACCTGGCTCTTAACCGCTCAGCCAACACCCTC
>JAYGDV010000421.1:0-1736 GCA_046582735.1 Planctomycetota bacterium | reverse complement strand
TGAACGAAAACGGCTACCAGTTGACCGACCATCCATCCAGCGCGGGGGTGATTCTCTACAATACCTGCGCGATCAGGGAACAGGCGGAGAACAGATTTTTTTCCAAGCTGGGGCATCTGAAGAAGTTGAAACAGGAGCGGCCCGACCTGGTGGTCGGGGTGCTTGGCTGTGGCGCTCAGAATCATCAGCATGACATCTTCCGCCGCTATCCCCATGTGGGGATCGTCTGTGGTCCGGGGGAGTTTCTTCGTCTGCCGCAGCTGATCGATGAGGCCAGGTCCCAGGGGCAGGTGGCAGCCCTTGACCTGGACACACCGGTTCGCTTCGAGAGAAAAGAAAACCTCGGTCCGAGGTCGAGGCATGCATTTGTTTCAGTGATGCGTGGTTGTGATATGGCCTGCACCTATTGTGTAGTTCCAAGGACCCGGGGGCCAGAGGTCAGCCGGCCGGTGAACGAGATCATTGAAGAGGCGGAGGTCCTGGCCGCCACCGGGGTGAAGGAGATCACGCTCCTGGGGCAGACGGTCAATTCCTACGGCAAGCGGCTTGCTCCCGGCAGGAGAATCGGCCTGCAGCATGTCCTCTACGGCCTGAACCAGATTGACGGTCTTGAACGGATACATTTTATCACTTCCCACCCGAGGTTCATGAACCCTGAGCTTATCGAGGCTATGGGAAGCCTGGAGAAGGTCTGCGAATACCTTCATTTGCCGGTGCAGTCGGGTTCTGATACGGTTTTGCGGCGTATGCTGCGTTCCTATACGATCGACCACTACCGGAAGGTCATCGATCAATGCAGGGAGCAGGTTCCCGGCATCGCGCTGGCGACAGACCTGATTGTCGGCTTTTGCGGTGAGACCGATGAAGAATTCTCCGAGACGGTGAAGCTGGTGGAGGAGGTGCGCTTCAATGGAGCCTATATCTTCAAGTATTCTGAGCGCCCGGGGACCTCTGCTGCCACAGAGCTCGAAGATGATGTTCCCGAGGAGGTGAAGAGGGAACGTAACCAGGTCCTGCTTGGGATCCAGAAGCGTATCAGTCTGGAGTCCAACAGCGAATCAATCGGCCAGGAGACCGAGGTGCTGGTGGAAAGCCTCAGCAAGAAGGACAAGACGCGTTGGAGTGGACGAAACCGCAAGCACCAGATCGTGGTATTCCCCAGCCAGGGAGACGAAGACCTTGTGGGTGACCTCGTTACCGTAAAGGTTACCGAGGTGACTCCCGTTGTACTGGTAGGGGAGCGGCCCGGGAAAGGAAGTTGAGTGGTTTCTTCCCGTCCTGCCCCAGTCTTTATGGAAGAGGCGCTCGAGCTCGCACTCAAGGGGATTGAAGGGGTTTCTCCGAACCCTCTTGTGGGGGCTGTCCTGGTTCACAGGGGGCGCGTCATCGGCCGTGGATACCACCGAAGGTATGGTGGTCCGCATGCCGAGCAGGCGGCCCTGTGCGATGCCGGCAGGTGCGCTGGAGCCGATCTCTACGTAACCCTCGAACCCTGTGCCCATCACGGAAAGACACCTCCCTGCTGCGAGGCTGTCCTGGAGGCGGGGATCAGGCGGGTATTCTATGCGGTCTCAGACCCGAACCCCCTGACTCGAGGCAAGGGGCCCCGGTGGCTCCGCCAGAGAGGGATTGAGGTGCACGGCGGTCTTCTTCGCCGTGAAGCCCTGTCTCAGAACGCGCCCTATTTTTTCTGGCGGAAAAATGACCGGCCCTGGGTGATCCTAAAATGGGCGATG
>JAYGDV010000575.1:0-13919 GCA_046582735.1 Planctomycetota bacterium | reverse complement strand
CGACATTCCCGTTCCACCCATCAACAACGATGTGGTACTCATTCCCACGGGTCACCGGAAAGGAAATCCGGCTCTGGAAATCTTCCCAGGAATCGTCGTTTGATTCGAGAAGGACAGTGTCAGATACGGTCGCCCCGGTATAGGACGCCAGGAGAGTATCGAAGTCACTACCGAAGGTATAGACGGTTAGCTGGCCGGTAAAATCGGCAGTCCAGCGAAACCACACCGAGGACCCACCGGCATTGCCGGCATGGAGCTCTTCTCCCTGCTCCCTCGAAGCACCGCGGTTATCGCCGTTCCACTGTCCGGAGACCCCCTCCAGCAGGGCGGCCTCGAGGTAATCGTCATTACCAGGCGCTGCCTGCAGAAGGGAAGAAACCCATAAAAACAGCGGGATGCAGAGGTATTTACAGATTGCCCGCCTGGAATACACGGAAAGACCTCATATGGACCGCAACGGCCCGGATTGCTAGATACTGAAACAGTTCCTGAAAAAGCTGCAGCTGCCTGTCACAGCCGAATTCCCGCCTACCCCGAGCCAGCGACGTACTGCTGACTTCACGTACATCTAGTGTACCATTAAGACGCCCTTTCGCCTCCACCACGCCAGCGTAAATGGGCCTGGAGAGTACATAACAGTCCCAGACCACCGATCGGACAGCTGAGAATTCTGATGGAAACCGAGTCCCCACCCACCGAATTGCCGGAAAAACCAGGCCCGGGAGGATCTGGCCGCTCCGCTGGATGGCTCCTGTTGCTGATTGTCGCAGCCGGATTGGCCGTTGCCGGAAGCACCCTTCCACTGGAGGAACCTCTCGAGCGCCTGGACGGTTTCATCTCGGAGCTCGGCCCCTGGGCACCCGCCATCTACATCCTCGCCTATATCATCGCCACGTTGCTCATGATCCCCGGCTCCCTGTTGACCCCGGTCGCCGGTTTTTCATTCGGCCTGGTAAATGGCACCATCACCGTATCCATCGGATCGACAGCAGGAGCGGCTCTTGCCTTCCTGGTCGCACGCCACCTCGCCCGTCGCCGAATATCCGGGATCCTTGAGCGCCACCGATATCTCTCAGCCGTCGATAAGGCTCTCGAGCAGGGCAGCTGGAAAACAGTCGCCTTGATGAGGCTCTCCCCGGTGATTCCCTTCAACCTGCAGAACTACCTCTGGGGACTGACCCCGGTCGGGTTCTGGACCTATGTACTGGCGAGCTGGATTTCGATGCTGCCTGGCACCTTCCTCTATGTTTACCTTGGCTCCATCCCCCGCAGAGCAGCCGATGGAAATCCACTGGAGTGGGCCTTCCTCGGAGGCGGGCTGATCGCAACCCTGGCCGCGATCATCTACATCACCCGCCTCGCGCGCAGGGCATTGGAAACTGACCGCAATCATTGACGGTTGAATCAGTACTTCGATGAATAGAGGTTGTTCAACCGGGCGGTGGAGTCACCAAGCTTCTTGCAGGGCGCTCCCATGCGCTCGAGCATCGCGAGGTAGAGATTGTTGAGCGGCGTGTTCTTGGGGTAGCGAACATGGCGCCCCGGCTTGAGAGTCCCGCCACCCTTACCGAGCAGGATGATCGGAAGCTCATGGTGATTGTGGCGGTTGCCATCGCCGATTCCGCTGCCATAGAGAACCATCGAGTTATCCAGGAGGCTGTGGGAACCCTCGGTGGCCGCCTTCATCCTCTTCATGAGGTAGGCGAAGTGGTCCATGTGGAACCTGTTGATCTTGCGGATCTTGTCCTGCTTGCCCTTGTTGTCGCCGTGATGGGACAATGAGTGGTGCCCCTCGGGAACACCGATATTCTTGTAGCTCTTATTACTCCCCTCGTTGGCGAGCATGAAGGTAGCGACCCTGGTCAGGTCGGCCTGGAAGGCGAGAATCAGGACATCTCCCAGGAGCCTGATATGCTGGCCGTAATCCCCGGGGTGCCCGCCCGGAAGGCTCTGGCCGATCTTCTCGGCATCCCTGGGAAGCTTGCGGAGGCTCCCATCTTTTTCCTTGTCAGACTGTGCTCTTGCGAGCCGGCCCTCGATTTCACGAACAGCTGTCAGGTACTCATCAAGCTTGCGGTTGTCGCTCGAGCCGAGCTTCCTGCTGAGCTTCTTCGCATCGCCGAGAACAAAATCGAGGATGCTCTTGCGGTAGCGTTCATTCACCTGGGTTTTCTGTTCAGCGATATTCGGGAAGAGACGGTCGAAAAGCTGGCGGGGGCTGGTCTCCTTCGCCATAGGCATCGAGGAAGTCTTCCAGGAGAGGTTGTGCGAGTAGGCGCAGCTGTAACCTGAATCGCAGCTGCCGGTCTGCTTGCCTTTATCACAGCCGATCTCGATCGAGGGAAAGGGGGTCTCCTTGCCAATACGCTCAGCGGCATACTGGTCAACGGAAACTCCTACCCTGATATCCTTCCCATTGGTTTTCTTGGGCTGCGCACCGGTAAGAAAAGCCGCGGCGGAACGGGCATGGTCACCGGGACCATCGCCGTTTGCGCGCGCCTTGTCCTGGGTCAACCCACTGAGAACGAGCAGGTGGCTGCGCAGATCTTTGAGCGGTGCAAGCGTCTCGGGAAGCTGACTGAGTGCCCCGGCCTTCTGAGGGGTCCAGCTCGGCATATGGGCCCCGTTGGGGACATAGAAGAAGGCCATGCGCTTGGGAAATTTTTTCCCGGCCGCGTGCGCCTTGACGACGAGATCCGAAGGCAACATTGCATCCAGGAAGGGAAGCGCCACCGTGGTGCCAACTCCCCTTAGAAACGTCCTTCTACGCATTTGACTTCCAGATTTCATAGCTTTTCCTTTTGCCCCACAGCCCTATTTGACAGCCGCCAGGGGCTTTTGCTCCCCCCGGCGCTTCCTGAACTGCGCAGATAACACGATCTGCTTCACCAGTGTTGAAAAACGGTAATTGTTCAAGGATAGTTCACTGGAGATCTCATCTACCAGTGAAGTATCAGTATACTCCAGCCCCCGGCCAAGGGCAAAGATCAACATTTTCTCGGTCAAACAACGGCAGAAATCGGCCTTATGGCGCAAAAGAAGCGCCTTCAATTCGCCTACATCTTTGAAGGTCTGCCCACTGGGAAAAGTCCCGGAAACAACAATCGGCTTGCCTGAATGAGTCTCCCTGAAGGAACCGACTCCATCAAATCTCTCAAACCCCAGCCCGATGGTGTCCATCTTGTCGTGACAGACCGCGCACTCGGGCTTCTGCCGATGGAGCTCCATACGTGCCCGCAGGGTCAACTCCTCCTTGGTCGATTCCCCGACAAAATTGTCGTCGCCCGGAGGAGGAGGGGGAGGAGGACTGCCAAGAATCTGTTCGAGAATCCACTTGCCGCGCTTCACCGGTGAGGTCCGTGTCGGGTCGGAGGTGATCGTGAGTACAGTCCCCTGGGTGAGCACCCCGCCACGGCGGCGGTCCTTGAGGGCGACACGCCGAAGCTTCTCCCCTCGAACCCCGGGTATACCATAGTGCTCAGCAAGGCGCTGATTGAGGAAGGTAAAGTCAGAGTCGATAAAGAGAAGGATGCTGAGGTCCTTCGACATGACCTCTTCGAAGAACAACTCCGTCTCCCTGCACATTGCGTCGCGAAGTTTTTCATCGAACTCGGGGAAGGTGGCAACATCGGGGGTCACCAGCCTCATCGTCCTCGTACCCAGCCAGTGAGCCGCAAAGGTGTTTATGAAGGCGCGGGATTTCCCATCCGCCAGCATGCGCTTGACCTGGGCCTCGATGACGCTGCGCTTTCGCAGGCTTTTCTTGCGCGCCATCTCGAGCAGCTCGTCATCGGGCATACTGCTCCAGAGGAAATACGACATCCGCGAGGCAACCTCGTAGTCATTCAGAGAGCGCACCACTTTCGGATCATGCGGCTGGCTGTCTATTTCAACCCGGAAGAGAAAATGGGGGGAGACCAGCATCGCCTGGACTGCGAACTGGATCCCTGTCTCGAAACCGTCCTCGTTCTTTACCGCGAGCTCGACCAGGCCGACAAGTGCGCCTGTATCTGAGATGTTCAGCGGCCGGCGAAAGGCCCTGCTACCGAAAGCCTGGACAATTTTCCTGGCGCAGGTCTTGTTCTGGCTCTTTTTTTCCGGCCTGCAGATCATGATCCGCGACCGGGCTTTCTCATCCGCCCAGATCGCCTTCACAATCTTCTCCGAGGCGGTCAGGTATTTTTCCATCAGCAAGGGAGGGATGGAGAGCAGATCACTGATGTTGTCAAACCCATAGCCGATCTCATCGGCGGGAAAAGCGTCGGCCATATCCAGGTCCAGCCCCACCAGGTCTCGAACCGTATTGTTGTACTCGACCTTGTTGAGTCGTCTCATGGTAACCCTGCCGGGATCCCTGCCTTTTCCTTCGTCGAGTTCGAATACCGCTGCGTCGATCCAGGCCAGGATTCTTGCCGTCTCAGACTCGGTGGGCTGACGGCTCTTCTTCGGAGGCATCTTGGCCTCCTTGATCTTCTTGGCCACCTTCGCCCAGACCTCCTTGTCCTTGATGGCCTTCGAGGCTACCAGGTAACCATGCAGCTCGAGGTCTCCCTTCGATTTCTCCTCGTTGTGGCAGGTATTGCAGTACTTGGAGAGATAGGGAACAACGTGGGCCTCAAAATAGGCTTCCTGGGCATTCTTGGGCACCACTGGACGAACCACCCTTGGCTTCGGAGGCTCTACCTTCTTCACCACCAGCTCAGGCGTCTTCCCCTCCGAGCTGCTGATAGCTTCGGCTGCAGCAGGTTTTTCACCTGGCTTGGGAGCAGCCGGGGAAGGAACCCCGGGTTTAGCTGAAACTCCACCCTCGGTGGGCGAAGGATCTGCAACAGGAGGTTTCCTGCCGCTGGTTGCCACTTTTTTCTGTGCAGCAACGAGGGATTTTTCGAGAAGCTCCAGTTGCTTCTTTGCAGCCTCTTGCCGGGCGCGAAGAGCAAGCTGCCCCGCATCGGGCTTTGCTGCCGGCACCTCGGGGGAATGGCGGTTGGAGAGAAAGAAAAACAGCGCCCCTGCAATCAACACGGCCGTCACGACGACCATCGGCAGACTCGAGGATTTGCTCCTGGCCTGGAAGGACTCGCTTGCCCGGCGCCGGGGAACTACCCTCTTCCCCTTGCGGATCACAGGCGAAGCGGCCGCCGCAGGCGCCCCGGAGTGAAACAAGAGGCTCGACCGGCCAAGGTGCAGACGGTCCCCTTCACGCAATTGCCTGCCATGTGCAGGTTTGTTGCGAAGCTGGGTAATATTACGGTCACCAATGTCTTCAAAGACGACCTTCGAACCGCTGCGGATCACCCGGCAGTGTTGCCGGGAAACAGCCGGATCCTCGATGACAATATCATTCTCCGGGGAGCGCCCGATGGAGGTCTCACCTTCGGCCACCATCAGCAGCCTCTGCCCGGCTCCCTCAGCCGGTAGAATCAGGATAAAGTGGGGTCCGTTTACTTTCTGGGGCACGGTGAAATTATACTCCTCAAACCCCTGGAATAATAAATATCCAAAGGACCGATCTCTCAAGCCCCCGGGCCGGGTGCAAGCTGCGGCCGTGCCGGGGCTCCGGCTGGAATCTAACCAGCGATTTACAGGCACCAGCAAGCGGTCTTGTGTCTGGAAGGACACGATCCACTGGCAGTAGAAGACACCCTGCAATGCACTGGAGCACCTCCTGCCCGACGGCTACCCAGGCACCAGGGCAGGGAACTGAAAGACCCCGAAACTTCGGGGTCTTCGACCGGATCAGCAGAAAATAAAATGGGGTGAGCGAGGGGACTTGAACCCCCGACCTCCTGGACCACAACCAAGCGCTCTAGCCACCTGAGCTACGCTCACCACAATGGATCCTTCAGAGGGAGTACCCTTACACAGGCTCCCTGAAAAGCGAACCAAGAGTTTACGAACCCGGGGGGTTATTTCAAGCACTAACCCGCCACAGTGGGCCCCTGTCCGGGCTCACCGCCAGCTCACTCAGGATTCTTTCTTTTTCGAGATCACCGTCTCGAGTCCGGTGATGATTCCTTCAAGCTTGCCCGAGAGGCTACCGAATTCTTCGCCGGAGAGCCTAAGCCCGGGCTCTTTATTACCCCGCAGCTTGTTCCAGATTCCCGTCTGCTCGCCTTCGACCTGCTGGTGGAAATCTTTCAGCTGGTCCCTCAGGGAATCGCGCAGGGTGCTCAACCTCTCTGCCATCTCCGACTGGTCACTGTCCCAATTGCCCAGAACCTCGCGCAGGACGCCCTCGAGCTCATCGAGGCGACTGCCGAGAGTCACCCTGATTTCCTCGACGCCTTCGGTATTGCGATTGAGCTCAAGCTGCGCAGAGGCTGTCTGCTCATGCAGTTGCCTGAAGCTCTCACCCATATTCTCGATGACAGGAGTTGTCGAGTCGATGTGTTCAACCTGGGTGGAAACCCTGGAAAAGGACTGCTCAATTCGTTCGAGGCGCTGGCTGACATCGGCTCCCATGCTTTCCAGCATTGCCCGTGATGGCGTCCGCTCCTCCACACGCCCCAGCATCTCCTTAAGCTCACCGACATACAGGGTCAATTGTTCTATCATCTCCGAGATCTCCTTACGCAGGCGAAACTCCAGTTCGCTCAACACGGACTTCGCAGTCTCCGGAACGGACTCTTCGAGTTCACCGAGGCCTTGCTTTATTTCAACTATCCCGTTACTGACCAGGCTGAGCTCATCGCGAACCTGGTTGTCGACGCCATCTATATGTGAACGCAGACCGGTGACGTCATCAGAAACCCGGCTGAGCTCATCGCGAATTTGGCTGTCGAAAGCTCCGAGACGTTCGTCACCGGACTCAACCACCAACGAGACCTTCGCCTCGATAGCGTCCAGCCTTTCACGCAATTGGTCCACAGAAGCCATGGCAGCCGCAGCGCCTGCCTGTGAGGTTGCATCGGATCCAGCCAGTCTCTCCTGTAACCCCGGAATCGAGGTCACGAGTTCTTCACCCCGCTCGCGAAGAATCTCCTCGAGGGCCGTGCTTACGGCTTCCTTGAGGGTTGTCCTGGTAACGGAGGCCTTGCACATGGAGCGCAATGCCTGGCGAACTTCCCCAACCTTATCCGCCACCGATTTCAGTTCCTGCTTGTTCGAATTTCGCAGGCTATCCGCATCCCCATCAACAGCTTCCCACTGCTCAGAGACTTTTTTAATCATAAACCCACCAGTCACTTCTTTTCTGCGCCCCTCTACTTAACTCAAGCATAGGGCCGGCTTTACCTGTAAGAAACAGACACATGCCGAGAGAGGGAGGACCTGGCCCGTTAAACTCCACCACGAGCCTGGTCCGATTCGGCTGTGCGCATATTATCAGCACTTCAGCCCAGAAGCAAGACGCTCTATGTGCCCGGGCCCCGCAGCCGGGTGCAAACACAAACCCGCAAGATCAACGAACGCTGAGGATCCAGTTGAAAGCAAAGCCGTAACCTCCGTCCCTGTCGACCTCAGCTTCAAACTCGGTGGTCATCAGTTCACGCCCGAGCACCTTCGACAGCCAGTCTACGCTGACAGAAATTCCATAACTGTCGATCACACGGGTCACATCATCTCCATCGAAGAACGCCCCCATATCGAAACCCAGGCGAAAATTGGTGTCGATCCGGTACTCGTCGAACAAGAGGATGCCTCCACCCCCAGGACTCTTCTTCTCCGGCTCTCCGACCTGGGGAAAGAAACCCTCGAGGTCGAGGATCTCCTCGAAATGAACCTTCATGGAACCCGAGTCCATGATCCTCAGCGGCCCCCATGCAAGGATGGGGATATCCCTCTCCCCCCCCACATAGGTTTTTTCGAAAAGCTCTCCCTTGAGCTCGGCGGAATAGTAATCACCTTCCAGCAGGCCATACTCCCCCGGCTCTCTACCTATTTCGTTGATCAGCAACAGCCTCTCTTCGAACTGGTCGTAGGTCAGGCCCGAACTGTTATCGTAGCTCTTTCGCCATTCTTCCTTCAGAAAGCGCCTCATCTCGAGATAAAACTTCCTCTCAGCCAGGCGTTTGACGGCCCTGACGAGGGGCGCCTCGGGCGGAAGACTGGTGTCGAGAATCTGCTCATCGGAAGATACGAGGTAATCGGAAGGCACCTCGACCCCAATGTCATAAATATTGCTGTAGGTATACCAGGGCGGCAATTTCTCAACCGCCCGTGTTTTCCTGAAAAGCTCTTCCTCTTCAAGACCTGGTGGCGTCAACGTCCTGACCGCGACCCAGGGAGCCCTGTCACCCCGGCTCCCCTGGCGCTGGGTTTGCGCGCCCGTGACGCGCTTGATTCTCCTGGCCTTCGGCACCACAGCGGTGCCCTTGTCGAGATCCTTACGCTCCACTTTCAGGCGTGCCGCAACAGCGGCAGAGCCCTTGCCCGCTCCGGAAACCGGGGTTTTAAAGGTCGCTACCAGGCCGGGTTCTACGGTGGCTCCGGGCTCCAGCCTCTCTCTTCCCTGCGATGCCAGCGGCAGCGCCGCAGCTGCAAACCCGAGCGCCAGCAACAAGAACAGGATCACCACCACGCGAAGCCGATGGATTCCAGCTCCATGGTAAAACCGATGAAAACAGACCAGCTTCATGATTCCCCCTCTTTCCGGCCGGCAGCGGACCCTCTCCAGAGATCCTCGAGCTGAAACTGCCTGCCGAATAATCTTCACACTTCTTTCTAACCCGTAGCTTTCCTGGAACCTTCCTCCAGGGAGCCTTGAGGAAACTGGCAATTCCAGGTATATCCACCTGATGAGCGGCTTACCGGGAAATCCCACAAACAACCGACAGCAGAAACCTCAGAAACCGTGCAAGGACGGCCCGCCGCTGGTGCAAAACCACAAACCCTTAGGAATTAATAACTTAATCTACGGCTATAGACGCACGCTTTTCCCTGTCTATATTTACTATAATGAGGCAGGTCCTCCTGTCAAGTTGGCCTCCCAGGTCCTTTGGCAGACTTGACTTACACACACCGACCCAACACAACCTACCATTGGGTTTGTTTCCATCCAGCCCTGAAAACACCCGGAGCATTTACGGGATAGAGCCCGTCAGGAATTTTTCAGGGCTTCCCGGATAACATCTTCAGCCCGGATCGTCTCTTCTTGTGCGGAGCCGGGGTCCATTCGCTCACGGAGGAGTTGCCATGCAGTTTCAACCCTCGAGCGGGCATCCCTGGCTGAATACCCAAGCTCCACGAGGGCTGAGAGAGCAAGCTCATGGACTCTTCCGCTCTTGCCTTCCTGGAGCGATGTACCGGAAACCCCTGGAATTTCCAACCCCGCCAGGAGGACCTCGGTCTTATCCCGGAGTTCCAGCACGAGCCGCTCGGCGAGCTTTTTCCCAACCCCCTTGATCCGCTTGAGAGAATTGACATCACCCGAGCTGAGATCACTGATGAGCTCGCCAACGGTAAAAGCCGACAGGGCCTGCAGGGCGATGGCGGGTCCTGTTCCCGAAACCGAAAGCAGGAGCCTGAAAAGCACTCTCTCCTGCATGGTTAAAAAACCGAACAGCTTGAGGACATCCTCCCTTACCAGGAGATGGGTATAGAGAAGGACCTCCTCCCCAAGACCCTCTCCAAGCAGGGAGCTGGTGGAAAGAGGTACGTGAACATCCCAACCTACACCCGATGTTTCCACCACGGCGTTCAGGGAACTCAGCTCGACCAGCTTACCCCTGAGATGGTGATACAAGTGGTACCTCTGACTTCCGGAACCGAACTGGGATTCAACCGCGCAGCGCCAGGCCCTTTTCACCGAGCTTCTGCTTGATCTCAGTGAGGGACGTCATACCAAAATTCTTAGCCGACATGAGCTCGACCTCGGTCTTGTTGATAAGGTCCCTGATCAGGCGGACGTTCAGGCGCTCCATGCAGCGCCGGCTGCGCACCGACAGGTTCAGAACATCGATCGTAGTATCGAGAACCTCGGGGTCGGCTGAAGCCTCGAGAGGATTTCTCGGCGAAAGCGGCTCACTTTCAATATCCTCGAGACCCTGTCCCAGGCGAAGACTCTTCTGCGTCAACATCTCCTTGATCTCAATCAGCGAGGTCTCTCCGAAATTCTTGTAGGAGAGGAGCTCCTGCTCGGTACGCATGATGAGGTCACCAAGGGTGTCGATATGCATCTTCTGCAGACAGTTGCGGCTTCTGACCGACAACTCGAAATCGCTGACGGGGATCCTGAGAACCTGGGATTGCCGGTCCGCCTTCTTCTCCTGCTCCTTATCGTAGAACATATTGGTAGAAGCTACGGCGTCATCCAGGAACAGTTTCGCCCGCAAGTGAATCGGGTGGTGCTTCAATACTGCCTGGAAACACTGGATCGCATCGTGATAGCGCTCCTTGTCTTCGTACAGGATTCCCAGGTTCATCACCACGTTGGTGTTGATCGGGCGGGCCTGCAGACATTTTTCATAAGCAGACAGGGCCAGCTCGCTCTCTTCCTCTTCCTCGTCGGCATGAAAACCGAGCAGGTAACCAAGGCGGAACTGGGCATCGAAGTTATCTTCCTCGATGTCAACCGCCCGGCGGTGAGAGTCAATCGCCTCCCTGTATTCTCCTGCCTTCTCAAGACACAGCCCGGTGTAATAAGCAAACTGGCTTGATTCACCTTCGCGGGACTTGATGGATTCAAGAATACTATTGGCTTCCTCGATGCCGCTGTTCTTAGCTTCCTCTTTGCCGCTGTTCTGCAGATGGGCCTCCACCGACAGGTAGGAAAAATCTACCGCGGCCGGGGAACCATTCTGGTGCATCTTCGCAAGGGCGAGAACCTCATCGGCTTTCTCTTTCTGCAGCAGGATCCGGCAAAGCCAGTAGGAAGCCCACTCCGAATCGCTCCCGCTCTCCAGCGTCTTTTGCGCATCCTCGATGTCTCCAAGGACAAACTGGAGATACCCCAGCAGGGCAGCTGAATCAGAACCGGATGAAATTGACCCGGCTACGGATTCCCAGTCAGAAACGAGTTCCCTGACCTTGTCAGGACCGTTTGCCTCTGAATAGGCCTCATGGGACAGGCGTAAAAAAGACCGCTTCTGGAGTCCACCGGCGGCGATCTCGCTTACGATCGCCCTGAGATTCTGACCCTGGTCTTCCTGGGCTTGTTCTATATCCAAATTTTCCACAAAATCCTCTCCGTAATGACGGAACGGAAGAAAAAAAACTGAAGGCACCGACACCCCTTACCGGGCCCATTATTAAAACCGACTAAATTAGTCCCAAGATGCTGTTTTGTCAACACCTGAGGAAATTCCAGTCTGCAAGTTCACATGTTTTTTCCAGTTACCTTCGAAAGCACCTAAGCTGCCGATAATACCCGGCAGGGGAAATTGCAGGGCCAGAAACGGCCTGCTGCGGGTTTCTGCTTAGTGCTCCAGCCGTTCACAGTTATCTTAAGCCGGGTCCATAAAGCGATACAGACTGGCACACTGCCTGGAAACGATGGGAAAAACACGAGACGAACTTCTGGAGGAACTCAACCCGGCGCAGCGGGAAGCGGTCGCTCACATGGAGGGAGCGCTCATGGTCCTCGCCGGCGCCGGCAGCGGTAAGACACGGGTCATCACCCATCGCATTGCCCACCTTCTGCGCTCGGGGGTCCAAAGCGACAGCGTTCTTGCCATCACCTTCACCAACAAGGCCGCCAGCGAGATGAAGGAGCGCACCGAGCAGCTCTGCGGCTCGAGCAGTCCCTGGGTCTCCACCTTCCACAGTTTTTCCGCCAGGCTTCTGCGCCGTCATGCCTACAGGATCGAACCCTACGATTCTTCTTTTACCGTCTGTGATCGCGACGACTGCAAGGCCCTCGTGAAAACCATTCTCAAGGAACAGAACATCGATTCCCAGCTCTGGGACCCAGCCGGCCTGCTGTCCTCGATCAGCAAGATCAAGAATGTCCAGCAGGGCGATGATGCTTTACTGGGATCAGACTACAAGCACGGGCAGGTGCTGCGGGATCTCTACAATCTCTATACCGAGGCCATGCGCGAGCGAAACCTGCTCGATTTCGATGACCTCCTGCTATTGTCGGTCCAGCTGCTGGAGGAAAACGAGGATCTGCTCGAGCGCTACCAGGAGCAATTCCAGTACATCCTCATCGATGAATACCAGGACACCAATGCTGTCCAGTACCGGATCAGCTCCCTCCTGGCTAAAAGCCACGGCAACCTGTGCATCACCGGCGATCCGGACCAGTCGATCTATCACTGGCGTGGCGCTGACATCAATAACATCCTGAACTTCGAGAAAGACTATCCCGGGGCACGCATCATCCTCCTGGAGCAGAACTACCGCTCAACGGGCAATATCCTCTCAACGGCAAATGCCCTGATCTCGAGGAATATCGAGCGCAAGCCGAAGGATCTCTGGACTGAAAACCCTGCCGGCAACCCGGTCCGGGTTTACCGCTTTCTTAACGAGTTGGAGGAGGCCCGCGAAATTGCGGACCTCATCGACAAGCTGATCAAAGAAGGAACGCCCTGCGGCGACATAGCGATCTTCTACCGACTGAATGCCTTCTCCCGGGCACTCGAGCAGGAGCTGATCTATTCCAATATTCCCTACGCCATCGTCGGCGGGGTCGAGTTTTTCCTGCGCAAGGAGATCAAGGACCTGCTGGGTTTCCTGCGAATCATGAACAATCCACGCGACAGCGAGAGCCTCAAGCGGATCATCAATGTTCCCCCGCGGGGAATCGGCAAGGGGACGATCGAACGAATCGCGGGCGTCGCCGGCGAGCTGGGCAAGAGCCTGCTGGAAACAACGCTGAGCGAAGAGCTTGAAAGCTATTTCACCGGGCGCCAGCAGAAGGCCATCGCCCGCTTCAGGAAGATCTACCGGAAACTTGAAGAGGCACGGGCTGAATCTGTAGAAGAACTCCTGCTGAGTGTCCTGCAGGAAACGGGCTATGACCGTCTCCTCGATGGCATGGGGAACGAAGAGTCCCAGGAACGAAAGGCGAATATCGGGGAGCTGGTAGGGGCGGCAACCGAATACGACCGCAACTATCCCGATGGATCACTGACAGGATTTCTCGAGTTGACTGCACTCCTGGGGGATGTCGACCGCTGGGACCGGCGCGAGGACCGCGTGTCCCTGATGACCCTGCATTCGGCAAAGGGCCTGGAATTCCCTGTCGTAACAATCGCCGGGGTCGAGGACGGGGTGCTTCCCCTGCTCAGAAGCGACGATGCCGAACCCGACATCGAGGAGGAAAGACGCCTGCTCTTCGTCGGCATCACCCGGGCAAAAGAGATGCTCTACCTCACCCACACCAACAGCCGGCAGCGCTTCGGCCAGATCCTGTCATCGGTCCCTTCCAGATTTCTCAACGAGCTGAGCCGCCCCACAGATGAAAACGCCGCCCACATCGAAATGGATGCCAAGACCCAGACCAGCCTGCACGGCCCCGGGTTAAGAAGATCCGGATTCGGCCAGCCCCCCCAGGAGGACTTCCCCGGCGACATCGACCCATTCTCAAATGAAGATCCATTTGGAGATTTCTTCGATGAAGCTGAGGACCCTTACCAGCCCGGGGCTGTCGTGGCCCACGAAGAATACGGTGAGGGAGAGATCGTGAGAACGAATGGGTTTGGGGAGCGGCGCAGAGTTACCGTCAGGTTTGAAGAAGCCGGCGAAAAACAATTCGTCATAGCCCACGCCAACCTGCGGGTCATCCGCGAGCCCATGGATGACGATTTCCCCGGTAACGATCCATGACACGAAGAATCACCTGCTGCATCATCCTCACACTGGCTGGAGTCTCTTTTTCTCCAGGCGTGACGGCCCATGTGCCCCGCCATCTCGCCGGCACACAATGCCAGGTGTTCTTCTTCGAGGACCGGGTTGAGATCTCGATCGACCTGGGTTTCCGAGGCTCCTGGGCCCAGGCGGAAATGCTCGCTGCAGACACTGACAGGAACTCCGTGGTC
>JAYGDV010000563.1:0-1577 GCA_046582735.1 Planctomycetota bacterium | reverse complement strand
GAGGGTTCGCACCCAGAATGCCGGTGAGCAGCTCCTTCGCGTCGGTGTGCATGCCGACTGGCTGGAGTTCCGGCTCGGTATGGTCCCCGGCTTCCTGATGGACACCATCGATGGTTTTGACCTGAGCCTGCCCATGGTGTTTGAACAGACCAGGACGAATGGGGTCGCCAGCTCTACTGCGGGTTTTCCGGATCTCTATACGGGTTTCAAGGTCGCTCTGCTCCCGCAGGAGGGCAACCTGCCGGAGGTGGCAGTTATTCCGCAGCTGAATATCCCCACCGGTACGGCCTCTTTTTCTTCCGACAAGCTGGAGCCGGGCGTGAACCTGGTCTATGGCTGGGTGCTCGACGATACTTATTCCACCGCCGGCTCGACGCAGGTGAACCGACGCTTCGATGACGACGGCGAGGGTTACCTCGAGTTTGCCCAGTCCTGGACGATCGCCCGCAGCCTGAGTGAACGCCTGGGGGCCTTCGCTGAATGGTATGCTTTTTTTCCCGAGGGCACCGACACCGCCCGTTCAGAGCAGTACCTCAATGGCGGGCTCGCCTGGGCTCTGACCGATGATTTCCAGTTCGATATCCGGGTCGGGTTCGGCCTCAACGATGAATCGGACGATTTCTTTGTGGGTACCGGGTTCTCGGTTCGTTTCCAGTAAATCCGCAGCTCTGCATCCGGTCTGAGTTGACCGCTCAGCACAAGCTGAAGGGCATTTTGAGCCTGCCGGGCCCGGGGCTCCACAGGATTCTGTAAGTGCCGGGCCCGAGAGCAGCTGCCCGGTTGGGGGGGAGTTTAAGAAAAACCGCCGGGTAAAGTGGCCCCGGCCGGTTCAACTTCGGTTTGCGCCCCCGAAGCCCGCGGTTTATCATGGCGCGCATACAGGTGACTATCCGGCCGCTGGATGGTTAGATTGCAGCAGGCTGCTGTCTTTTACCCGCAGCAGGCTCTGCAAAGTGAAGAGAAACTTTTCCTGCAAGACCTAAGGTAAGGAAGAAGCCACATGAGAATCTCTCGAAGAAAGTTCCTGAAGGCCAAGGGAGCCCTGCTCACGCTTCCGTTTCTGCATTCTATTCCCGGCGCGCTTGCCGATGTGGGCGCGAAGCCGGACAAGCCGTCGAAGAAGCTGGTGGTCATGTATGTCCCCAACGGGCTTGTGCGCCGTTGCTTCTTCCCGGGTGAAGAGGAAGGAGTGCTGCCCGGTTTTGTCGGTGGCTTCAACGCTGACAAGTTCAAGAACAAGAAGAGGGTTCAGAACAAGCCGGGAATCTATCCCCTGGAGATGACCTCTACCATGAAGCCCCTGGCTGACCTTGCCGGGGATGTCTCCCTGGTCACCGGTCTCGACCGGACCTTCAAGAACGGCCAGGACGTTCACGCCCAGGGCGCCTCCTGTTACCTGACGAGTCTCTCGCCGGTGCAGGCAGCTGCGCAGAAGATCAGGCATCCCAATGGGAGAAGCCTCGACCAGGTTATTGGTGACAAGGTAGGCGGCTCAACGGCGTTCAAGACCCTCGAGATCAGCTGCAATGGATTCAAGGCGGGCAAAGAGGATATTTATTTCAACAACATCTCCTGGT
>JAYGDV010000531.1:0-8195 GCA_046582735.1 Planctomycetota bacterium | reverse complement strand
CCTGCTCTACCAGGAGCGCAGGGATGTCCTGCTCGAAGGGCTTGCGCGCATCGGCTGGGAAGGAATCGAAAGCCCACGGGCCGGAATGTTCGTCTGGGCAAAGTTGCCGCAGAAATACATTGAGATGGGCTCCATGGAATTCGCCCGGCGGATGATGGAGGATGCCGAGGTCGCAGTGGCGCCCGGAATAGGGTTCGGCCCCGAAGGTGAAGGCTACCTTCGCCTGGCCCTCATTGAAAACCGCCCCCGGATGCAGCAGGCCGTAAGGCAGATCGGCCGTGCCTTCCAGAAATGGGATTCAGAAGACTCAGCACAAGACTGAGGATCCTCAATCCTGCGAATCTTCTTCTCCCGGATCAAGCGGCTCGAGCAGTGCATCCCGCTCGCTGTCGAATTCAGAGATGTCCCGCCCCCCGGACTTCTTCCTCCTGCCGGAAGCCTTGCGCTTTCTGCCTCCCTCCTTCTTCTTCGAGCGGGTGCTTTTGCCGGGCTTTTTCTTCTTTGTTTCCCCGGCCCCGCCCTGGGATTCTTTCCCGATTGAAAACAGCTTGAGGAAGCAGAGAAGACTGCAGAGCACCGCGACGATCCAGGCCAAGGCAACAACTGTTGTTTCAGCTGACTTCCGGCCGGCCTGCCTGTCCTGCATTTCCCGCGACAGCGCCTCGAGCCCCTCAACGATGTTCTTCTTTTCTTTCTTTACGTAGGCTACATCGAGGAGATGGACAGCTGGGCGAAGACGTTTTGCCTTCAACGCCAGCGCATCAAAACGATCCTGCTCACCAACATTCCCGTCGACAGGATAACCCTCCTCTTCCAGAGAATAGAGAGTTACCAGGCCTTCATCCTCTCCCTTGCCCTCTTCAGCCGCAGCAGCCTCCTCTCCCTCCCCAGCGGAGGCCTCGGGGTCGGGGGCCTTGCCGCGTACCCTCTCGAGTTCCTGCTCAAGGTCATCCAGCTCGGCCTTGATCTGCTGGAAGGGACCTGTCAGTTCATCGTCCTCATCCGTATAACCCTCATCTTCCCACTGGTCCACACCGGGCTTCTGCACTTCATGATTGTCATGACAATCCCAGCAGGCCTTGGTATGGGCAGTGCCGGCATCCGGAGCTTCCGACCCTGCCCCCGGGACCCTGGCTGCCAGGTAATGCTCAAGGACTTCTTCATGGCAACGTCCACAAAGTTTCCCCGCGGCTTCAAGATCATCATCGTCGGGATGATCGGGACGCCCCCGGGAATCAACCCGCATTCCCTGGTGGGCATAGAGAAAGAGTCTCTTGTCCCCGGGAGTTTCAATGCTTTTATGCCACTTGATCTCGAGCTTCGGCTTCGGAGGTTCTTTTTCCTCGGGCTCTTCTTCTGCGGGCTCTTCTTCTGCGGGCTTCTCTTCTGCAGGCTTCTCTTCTGCGGGCTTCTCTTCTGCAGGCTTCTCCTGCCCCGGCTGCTCACCTGCCGGTTCCTGCGAGGCGGGCTTTTCTTCTGGTGCTTTCTCCTCTGCAGGCTTCCCGGGTTCTTCTTTTACCCCCTCTTCCCCTGCGCCGGGTTTTCCACCTTCTGCCTTTTCTCCAGGGGGCTCTGCGGCTTCTTCCTTTTCTTCCGGAAGCTCTTCCTTACTTTCTGATTTTTCTTCGCCTGCTGGTTTCTCCTCAGCCTTCTTCTCCTCATCATCCGCAGGCTTCGAGTCTTCGCCAGCCTTCTTCTCCTCGTCCTTCTTCTCCTCGTCCTTCACCTCTTCCTCTTCCGGTTCCCTGGAGGCCTCTTCATCCGCCTCAAAGAGCAACTCGAGTGCCAGGAGGAGTTTTTCGGGAGGACGGGTATCAATTCCCCCGTGGCAATCAACACAGCGAACCCCTGCGGTGTGATGCACACTCTCCTGCCAGTCTTCCACCTGCCGCTCATGCTTATGACAGCTACCACAAGTCCCCCCCTCTCCAGCCAGGACCTCTACAGGCTGTTCTTCTTCAGCTACCTCTTCGCCGGCATCATCCTCATCTTCCTCTTCTTCGGCAGGAGATCCGCCACCCCCTTCTTCTGAGTCACCCCCACCGGGGGAGTCTTCCTCCGAAGATTCCTCCCCGGCCTCATCCTTGCCTTCTGCGGCATCCTTCTCTTCAGAAACGACAAACCCCTTGCTGTCGAATTTATAGCCCATGAACTCGCTATCGGAAATGTAGCCGAGAAATCCCATGCCAACGACACCGAGTAAAACCACCAGGGCGATCGTCGCGAACACCGGCCGGCGGGTGATCTTGCGCTCCTTGCTGCGGTCAAGAACAGGCAGGAAGAAAACCAGCAACCCGACAACGTTAATCGTCAGCACCCCGAGAAAAGCAGGATCAGGAGCTATCACCTTCAGAAAAGGCAGTGCTTCGTAAAGATTGTTATCAAAGTATTTCAGGAATTGATACATCGGCAGGAAGTACCACTCCGGCTTGATATCATGGGGGGTATTGATGGGGTCGGCGGGCTGCCCAAGGTGCCAGGGCCACCAGGTGGCAAAGGTCACCAGCAGCGCGAAGCCTATATTGCAGGCAATCAGGTCCCTGTAAACCTGGCGCGGAAAAAAGGGCTCGCTGCCGCCCTTGGCCAGGGCCGCCTTGTTCCCAAGTTCAATTTCTTCCGTGACAGTCGTCTTGGGAGAAATTCCTTTCCAGGTGATCAGGGCGAGGTGGTAGCCGATAAGGCCCAGCAACGCCAGGGGAAGAACAACCACGTGCAGGGCGAAAAACCGGCCGAGGGTGGCTCCGGAAACTTCCTCTCCACCACAGATCAACTGCTTCAGGGGCTCCCCGATCACGGGCAGGGATTTCACCGCGCCCAGGCTGACCCTGGTAGCCCAGAATGAAAGCTCGTTCCAGGGAAGCAGGTAACCCGAAAAGCAGAACATCATGGAGAGGCCCAGCAGGAGCATCCCTACGAACCAGGTAAATTCACGGGGTCTCTTGTAGGAGCCGTACCAGAGCACCTTGAACATGTGGAACACCAGGACAATGATGATGAAGCTGGCGCCCCAGGAATGCATCTGGCGAATAAGCCACCCGAGCCTGGCGTGATACTCGATGGTCTGGACGGACTTGAAGGCGAGTGTTTCCTCCGGAACATAAACCGTCAGCAGCAGGCAACCGGTAAAAAACTGGAGGGCGAAGAAAAAGAGCGCCAGGGCTCCTGTGGTGTAAAGCCAGGAGAGACGCGTGGGGACCGGCTTGGAGCCCTGCTCCCTGACAAGGGACAGGATCCTTTCGGCGCCGCTTCGGTCAAGCAGCCAGGCCTTCAATCTATCGCTCGCTTTTGCAGTCTTATCTGGCACTGGTATCTGAACGGCTCAGGCCTGTTTCTTGAGGTACTCGGCGTAAACAACAACAACTCCCGACTCATCATCCACCTTGATCACGAATTCCTGCAACGGCGCGAGGGGAGGCTTCCGGGTTACCTCCCCGGAGGCGTCGAACTGGCCGTTGTGGCAGGGACAGAGGAAGGCGCCTTCTTTCCATCTGACGTTGCAATCAAGATGGGTGCACCTGGCGTCGAAGGCTCTCAGACGGTCCCCCACCTTGAGGACATAGATCTTCTTGCCATTGAGCTCCAGCTCTACCGGCTTACTTGCATCGTCGAAATAGGCGCGCTTCTGGGGGAGTTCGAGCTTGCCCTGGCGGGGCCTGCGAGGCAGGGGGCTCAGGAAATTCAAGGCTGCGGCAAGCAGGCCACCGGCATAGGCCACTGGGAAAAAAAGCAGCGCAAGGTGCTCGAACATTCGGCGGGTCATCGAAAATTACTCCAGCTGTGAACTCTCTACCATAGCTCGACAGGCTCTTCACTTATCAACGGGGGTCAGCATACATCCTCGCATGTACCCGGTCCATAGTGAGCTTAACAGCAAGAGAACTGCCCTGCCGGAGATGTCTGGAAAAAACCGGGGGTCCGGATTGCCTGATCCGGGGCTGGAGATCACTCCTCACCCGCCACGCCACGCTTGCCATCGAGCTCGATGACATCCCCGGAATTCAGCTGCCGCCCTCGACGCGTCTCCACGACCCCGTTGACGAGGACCTCCCCCGCGCGGATCTTCATCTTGGCCTCACCGCCACTTTCAACCCACCCGTTAAACTTCAGATATTGATCAAGCTTGAATACTTTCAAGGAACTCCACCCTTTTTCCCTGTACACAAAGTGGCTACCGGAAAAAGAAGCTCACCACCGGGAAAAGCTCAACACCCTTCATAAGCCTCGCATCCGATGCCGTCATCGGTAGGATCCGGGCCACAATTGAACGGGCCGGGATCAGCAGGCATTGCGCCGCCAAGGAAGAGAAACTGAAAAATAATGATTCCATCGGTCAACTGGATCACGCCATTGTCATCGGCATCACCCGCATCGAGGCAACCCGGCATGGAAGAACCCAGGAAGAGAGCGTTGAGAATTCGAATCCCATCTGTCAACTGCAGCGCCCCGTTGGCGTCTGCATCTCCGCGGATGAAACGGATCTCGGGAGGAGCCTCGGGCTCATTGACGCTGACGGACAGATCCTCAGGGCCACCCGGTATCTCGATTCCGAACTCGTCAAGGAAGCCCACCCGGAAATTGTGACCCCCGCCTCCATCGAAAACCTTCACCATCAGGGTATGCCGACCGGCCTCGAGCAGCAGCCTTCCCAGGTTGGGATATTCAAAAGGCGTGTCGGTGTAGAGGCGGTCAGAAGCTCCACGAGCAGCGTTCTTGACGTGGATGCTCTGCCCATCGAGGTAGACCTGGATGGAATCATCACTGGAGAGACCGAGGTTGATCTCGATCTCCTCTTTGACGTCGAGATAGGTAACCGCATAGCACATAACGTTGTCGCTGTCGCCGTAGATACTTTCGAAGTCGATTCGATCATCATCATCATCTCGGTCGAGCCACTCGATCCAGGTTGGGATACCGTCCGGGTTGCGCCCCGTGGTATTGGGTGCGAGCCCGGTGGAAGCAGCCTCGCCGTTATAGTCGGGTTCGGTCGCCATACCTCCCAGGGGAGTGATGGCCGTCTCGGAGGTCTCTCCATCGGTAAGATAGTCCCTGGCGATTTCTCCCTCACCCGGGTTGGCTCCCCCCTCCTGCGTAAAGGGGCCAAGAACCAGCCAGTTCTGGATACTGCCGAAGTCACTGACCTGCGCCAGTTCCGAACGCGATGAGGCGCCTGATTCTCCCGACACGACAAATACAAAGTCATTTTCAGGCTCGGTGATCTCGCCTGAAAACAGGCCCAGCTCCGAACCGCCCGGGATGACGGAGTAGGTCAACTCCGTGACAACCCCTTCACTCATATCGAACTCCCAGCGAACGACATTATCCTCGATGACCTGGCCTTCCTGGCCGACGCTGGTGATTTCCCATTGGGAAGGCACCGTCTCGATAATGGTAATGAGACTTCCCCGCTCACAGACTCCCGGCCCCCGGCGGTTCGAGAGACTCAGGACAACAGGGTATTCACTGCCATCATCGAAAATAGCGACCTCATCCCCCTCCACCTCGACCCTCTCATCCCAGAGAGTCCTGCTGGCAGCTATGGGGGCGACACGGCAACCACCGATCAGGGTAATCGTCAGGTCGTCAATACGTGCAGTGGCGCCGGGTTGCTGAACCTGTCCGAAAGATGCGCCGATGACGAACTCCACGTTGGTGGCGTCATCGAGGGTCAGGCGGTTGTGGCTCAGGCCATTGGAATCCACCACCTCGAGCTGCGGCTCCTCCGGGGGATCCTCGTCCTCTTCCCAGATCTTCATGCTGATCTGCACCGGGCCGCCGTTGTCATCTCCCTGGGCCTCCACTTCAACCCAGTACCACTGCTCTGGAAGAATCGGAAAGCCGGGATCAGCCCTGGCATAACCCGGAGCCGAATTCGGCCACTCGCGGTGCGGAACGAGCTGGTGGCAACCGGTAAACTCAGCGATGGCTATGGCTCCGTCAAAGAACTCTCCATCGACTCCCTCGGGATAGACCACGCAGGCGTAGCCTCTCTCCAGGGAAGCATCCAGTTCCGGATTGGCGCCGCCAAATACCCCCACCCTTCCCCTGACGTAGATCAGGAGCTCACTGATGGTTTCAAGATTGACCAGGACCCTGACGCGATAGTCCTTGGAATCCTCCGGAAAAATTTCCGCCACGGTATTGGGATACAAACTGATCAGCGAGATCCCGGAAACCGCATGGTTGGTCATCAACAGGCTGCCGTCGTCGATCTGAATACTGCCGACGGGGTACAACTGACCGCAAAGATCAACAACCCCGGGATGGAAGAAATCCGCCAGCTCGGCCGGTTCCTCGAATTCGTAGGCCAGGATGTCTTCTTCCTGTTGTTTTCCCTGGGCCTGCAATGCACCCGATGACAGAAATAATCCGAAAACCATCCACAAACCACACAGAAATACCCTGGATTCAAACATGAGCTTCCCTCCTGGAAGAGGCGGTCAGATATTATCTTCTAATGCCAACAGAGCGACCCAAGAGCCCTGAACCACGATTGTAGATACTCCTTGCCGGCTCTACAAATCAATTCAACAGAATAGATCGGAACCCTGGTTTCCCACAGGTTTGGGCTTTCTACGTGCAGACGGCAAAACGGGTTGGTCTCGCATTCTCCGCATGTTAGAAGACTCCTCCCGGAATACGGATACCGTGCCGAAGCAGTTCGAGGAAAACCCGGAAATAAACCATGACGACTATCACTGGCCTGACCGTCCGGGACATTCGAATCCCGACCTCTGAGAGCCTCACAGGCTCCGATGCAATGAATCCTGACCCCGACTACTCCGCGGCCTATGTCGAGCTGCTGACGGACCACCCGGCCGGCCTGAAAGGACACGGGCTCGCCTTCACGATCGGACGCGGCAACGAGCTCTGTGCCGCCGCCATCGAAGCCTGGAAACCTTTTATCGTCGGGCAATCCCTGGAGGAAATCCAAGCCGATATGCGCTCCTTCTGGAGGCGAATGACCCGCGACAGCCAGCTGCGCTGGGTCGGGCCCGAAAAAGGAACCATCCACATGGCCTCTGCCGCCATCATCAACGCAGCCTGGGACCTGGTCGCCAAGCTTGAGGAGAAGCCGCTGTGGAAACTGCTGGCCGACATGAGCGCCGAGGAGCTCGTAGCCTGCATCGACTTCACCTACATCTCAGACATGATCACGCCCGAGGAGGCTGTCGAGCTCCTGCGCCAGAAAGAACCGGGAAGAGAAAACCGGGAAAAAGAAATGCTGGAGCAGGGCTTCCCCGCCTACACGACCTCTACCGGCTGGCTGGGATATGAAGATGAGAAGATTCGCGACCTCTGCCGCCGGGCAATCGATGACGGCTGGTCTCATATCAAGATCAAGGTCGGCGCCGACCTCGAGGATGATATTCGCCGATCCTCGATCATCAGAGAGATGATAGGCTCCGAGCGTCAGCTCATGCTCGACGCAAACCAGGTCTGGGATGTGGGCGAAGCTATCGAGAACATGAAGCGCCTGGCGGAGTTTTCTCCGCTCTGGATCGAAGAGCCCACCAGCCCTGACGATGTCCTCGGCCATGCAGCCATCGCCCGGGCTGTCGCCCCCATCGGGGTGGCAACCGGTGAGTGCTGCCAGAACCGGGTGCTGTTCAAGCAATTCCTCCAGGCCGAGGCCATCCAGTTTGTCCAGATCGACAGCTGCCGCCTCGGCGGTGTCAACGAGGTCCTCGCGGTACTCCTCATGGCAGCTAAGTGCGGCGTGCCCGTGTGCCCGCACGCCGGTGGAATCGGTCTCTGTGAGCACGTACAGCACCTCGCCATCTTCGACTACATCAGGGTCGGCTGCAGCCTGGAAAACCGCGTGATCGAATACGTCGACAACCTGCACGAGCACTTCGAAAATCCGGTGAAGATGAACGGTTGCCGCTACCTGCCGCCCGAAGCCCCTGGGTACTCAACCACCATGCACTCCGACTCTCTCGACCACTATGAATTTCCGGGTGGAAAAGCCTGGAGCAGTCGGTGACGACCGAAGGTCACTTCTTTTTCTTCTTCTCGAGAGCAATCCTGTGGCGCTTGAGAGCCTCGGAAGCGTAGGCATAGAACTTGTCGAGGTCAGCCCCGAGATACCAGACCCTGCCGGCTGGTCCAAGCACCAGCCAATGCGGTGATCTCGGGATTCCGAGCGTCCTGGCGAGCGGCGTCTCAAAACCCTTGCCGTCATGAACCTGGGGCCA
>JAYGDV010000488.1:0-2072 GCA_046582735.1 Planctomycetota bacterium | reverse complement strand
GGTGGCCAGGAAAAAAGTGGGGAAATCGAGCTCACTGCCGGGAACCATCCCATCAAGGTCATTTATTTTAACGTCGGTGGACCCTATGTTTTCGCCGTCTACTACCAGGGGCCGGGCCTTAAGAAAAGGAACATCACCTCTTCTGTGCTTACCCATATCGGCCAGGCCATGAAGCCTGTTGGAATAGAAAAGCTGGAGATTGATCCTGAACGAGTAAAAAGGGGCGGTAAGCTTTTTGCGCAATATTGCGCTTCCTGTCATTCTCTTGGCCGTGGCAAGGAAGATATCGCACCTGCATCGAGAGCAACTCCTCTTGCCCAGCTCCGCGGTAAGGGAGCGAAGGGCTGCCTTTCGGATAAAGTCCCGGGGCCGGCCCCGCAATATTCATTCAGCCAGCCCCAGAGGGCGGCCCTGCGGAAGGTGATTTCCGCAGAGATCGGCGGGGCGTTGGCCGCTAAAGATCGTCTCCATCGATCCTTTTCTGCCCATAATTGTTTTGGTTGCCACGAACGAGGAGGTGTTGGCGGCCCCAGCGCAAGACGCTTTGATTATTTCCATCCTTCCATGGAAGTTGACATGGGAGATGAGGCAAGGGTCCCTCCTCACCTGGATTCTGTCGGGGCCAAGTTGCGCCCAGAATGGTTGCAGGGGGTGCTTACCAACAGGGGCACTATCCGGCCCTATATGGCGACGAGGATGCCCCAATTCGGCCAGGCTAACGTCGGAGGACTGGCCGACCTTCTTGTTTCAGTTGACCTCCCCAAGGGCGGAAAGGAAGAGCCGCCGCCAAATCTTGATCTTTTACGGCCGGGGAGAACCCTGGTCGGCAACAAGGGCCTGTCCTGTGTTACCTGTCATAGCTATGGGAGCTATAATTCGCTTGGGATTCCTGCTGCAGACCTGACCCAGATGACTAAAAGGGTTCGTAAGGAATGGTTCACCGGTTTCCTGCTGGATCCCCAGAAAGCGAAGCCCGGAACGCGAATGCCCCAGTTCTGGCCCGAGGGAAAGGCTGTTCGCACAGAAATCCTCGATGGAAATACCGCCGATCAGATCGAAGCCATCTGGGCCTATCTCTCCAAGGGAAAGAGCTCCAAGATTCCTTCCGGCCTGAGGAAGGTTGGCAACGAGCTGATTCCAGATGATGAAGCTCTTATTTACCGTCACTTCATCCAAGGAGGCGGGCCTCGCGCGATTGGCGTAGGTTACCCGGAGGAGGTCAACCTGGCTTTCGATGCGAATGCTCAACGCATTGCAATGATCTGGAAGGGCGGTTTTATTGATGCTTCACGCCACCGGAATGGAAGAGGCCAGGGCTTCCAGGGACCTCTTGGTCAATCGGTGGTCAAGCTGGTAGCTGGGGCGCCTTTTGCCACCCTTGAGAAGCCGGATAGCCCCTGGCCCAGTGAATCCGGGAAAAAGGGCGGCTTTAAGATGGGCGGGTACAGGCTTGGTAAGTATCGGCAACCGACTTTCTTTTATTCCTTTAAGGGAATCAAGGTCGAGGATTTTCCCGAGCCGGTTGAAAGCGCGGGCGCTGTGACCTTTAAGCGGACCCTCTCAATTGAGGGCCCGAAAGGAGCAGCCAATCTCTGGTTCAGGGCGGCCTCCGGGCAGGTAGAGACCCAGTCGGGTGGCAGCTTCAAGGTTAATGGGAATCTCGTGTTGTCCTTCCGGTTGTCGGCCGGGTCAAAGGTGGTCATCCGGGATTCCGGAGGAAAACAGGAGCTGCTGGTTTCCGTTGGCCTTGAAAACGGAAAGGCTCGCATCGAGGAGGAGATCTCATGGTGAAGGGGTTTTCAAAGGTGAGAACAAAATTGACCTCAATGAACAGAGAGCACGTTATGAAGACCAGGATACTGATTACCCTCCTCCTGCTGGCCACCAGCGCCACCCTGGTACTTGGAGGGGACCCTCCTGCTGAGCTCAAGTATGCGAAGCGGGCAACGAGAGATGAGACCCGGAAGGCGACCCTTGATGCCCATGAAAGCCCCGGCGAGAGAGTCAACGCGCTCCTTGAGTACCAGCTTGATGGGGATTTCCCGAAGAACGCGGAAGATAAATATTACCGC
>JAYGDV010000400.1:0-8943 GCA_046582735.1 Planctomycetota bacterium | reverse complement strand
CTCCACAGCAACAGGTTCATTCCAAACTTCATTGTCTTGTCTCTCCGAGCACACAGGTTTCTGGTATTTGCCGGGCAGGGGGCTGCCTTGCCGCCCTCCGTGACTCAATAGTTAACTACGAACGCCGCTTTCAAGGCTACTATCATTTTCCGGCCGGGCCGGGCTCAGACAGTCTCCTCAGGAGTGCCCAGGAACTCGGTGAGCTCCCCGGCCCGGAGGCCGAGCTTCTCGGCGTAGTGGGTGGGGCAGACAGGCAGGTAGAGCTCTTCACAGCCCAGGGTTCTCGAAGGCCCATCGAGGGTTGGTTTCCCATCGACCGATTTGAGATTGAAGACAGCCTTCCGGTTGCAGTCGGTGCAGGTGGTCTTGATCTCTTCAATGCTGTCGGCCAGCTCTAGCAGCCGGCGGCTCCCCTCGAACAGGCGCGTGCGAAAGTCAGTACGCAGGCCGTAACAGATGGCCGGGATGTTCCTGGCGGTTGTAATTTCCCGCAGCTGGTCGATCACGAAAGCTGAGAGGAACTGGGCTTCGTCAACCAGGATGCAATTGCAGGAATCAAGCAGGCTGGCTGGCAACTCGGTGTCTGCTTCCAGCAGCAGGTCCGCCTCCCGGTTGAGGCCTGCACGCGAGGCGACCTTCGAGGTTCCAAATCGAATGTCCACAGCCGGTTTCATGACGAGCACCGGCTTACCCTGGCGTTCGTAATTGTGCGCAACCGCCAGCAGGTTCAATGTCTTGGCGCTGCCGACAGTGCCGTATCGAAAATAGAGCTTCGCCATTGTTTCTCCAGGCCCGTAAAGGGGGTCTCAGACTCTATCCCTCATACCGAAGCCCGTGCAAGCAAATAGACCGGGATTCACTGGCAGGCAGGATAGCTCAGGCAGTCACTGGTACCCGGGTCGATCCCGCATTCGGGGAAGGGAGCCTGGGGAGCCTCTCTTCCGAGAAAGAGAAACCCGAGCAGGCTGATCCCATCGGTAATGTCCACGTTGCCATCCCTGTTGGCATCGCCTGCCTGGGAACAACTCGAATTCGCAGTACCGAGGAACAGGAAATTCAGGAGGGCGATGGTGTCGGTAATCGAGAGGGCCCCGTCTGTATCAAAATCACCCCGAATGAACCGGGTTGAACCGGCAGCAGCGTTCCCCGCCTGGATAAATACCACGAGGCCATCATGGTCCGACGCCCCGACCGGGGTTGTCGGGTCGTTGTCTCTGCCCACAGGCGCATCAGCATTCGAGCGTCCGTACTGGGCTCCGGTGACCAGCGGCTCGAGGGCACTCGAGGTCAGGATGTGATCGAGGGCATGAGCATTGCCGAGGTAGGAGGTTGAATAGCGCTCGAGGGGATCGAGGGAGAGAACCTGGTTGGACAGCGGTGGGTCGACCAGTGTCTCGCCCGCCAGGAGGGCGCCACCTTCCTCCTCGAGGCCGGTGATGATCCCCAGGGTGTCGATATAACCATCGGTAAATTCGAAGGCGTTGAAATCTCCGGCCACTACCAGGTTCACCCCGGGAGTCTCCTGCTGGATAACCTGGGCCGTTTCTGCGACGAAACGGGCCTGGGCAAGCCTCTTCTGCCGAACAAAGTTTCCCTGCGCCGGGTCATCGATATTGATCAGGGAGCGCAGGTGAAGATTCAGCACAGTCAAGGGGAAGAGCTCTTTTGTGCCGAGGTAATAGCCTGTCAGGATCTGCGGAGGCCGGGTGAAGGTCTGCACGTCACGGTCACCGAGCGGGAAGGTCGCGTCGGTTCCTGCCTGCTCGATGCTCTCAACCTCGACCAGGTCGCTTACGAGCAGGCCGTTGTTGCGGCCGCCCGGATCGCTGCCGGTGGTTAGATAGGGGGTATAGATCGCGCTGTCGTCATCGAGCCAGAGTCGGTCGGCGAGGCTCTGCAGTATCTCGAGGTTCTCCACTTCCTGCAGGCAGATGATGTCGGGTTTCCCCAGTATCTCGCGGATGGTGAGAGAGTGCTTGGCAAGGCGGGTTTCTTCTTCCTCCGGGCTGATGACGGTCTCGTTGATGGACGGGTCGTCGACTGAATCTACAAAGAGCCTGAGGTTCAGTGTGGCGATTGTGAATTCTCCGGCCTCCCGGTTCCGGACCGCTGTGGCAGCCGGATTATCATCAACCTCGAGGACTCCAGGGTTGATCCTGTAGTGTCCGTAGCGGAAGGCCATTGGGCCCCGGCAGAGCTTGATAACCGCTCCCGGTGCAGGATCGATGTCAGCGAGCCCCTGTGCGTCCGGATCTATCTCGAGGATTTCCGGATTCCCGTCCCAGGCCGGCAGCCCGGGTTCGCCGGGGTGGAGGATGCCCGGCTCGCGAAACGTTCTCTGGCTGCCCGCGGTGGCAAAGCAATTGCCGTAGCGGTCGAGCGAGCTGAGTACCAGGCCGCCGCTGAATTCCACCAGCATGTTTTCATAGCGCTCCAGCTCGTTTTCAGGCTGGGGTCTGAGGGGGGAAGGGAGGGTTTCGTCAAAGATGACGGGATCGGGCAGCTCAACACCACTCTCAAGGGTCGTGATGCGTGGGGTGGAGATTTCGGTCCAATCGAAAAATTCCTGCACCGTGCCGACCACATCGACGAGGTCACCGACCTGGACTTCGGGAGGAGTGGTGGTATAGACAAAGATCCCATCAGAGGTTTCCTCGTCCCCATCGCTGCGTTCTTCGGGAGTCTGGAGGAAGAAACCTGTGCGGATGACCCCGGTTACGATGTTGGCGGCGAGGAGGACGTCTTCTCCCTCGAGACTCGAGAACATCCCGGGTCCCTGCACCACCCAGATCTCTACCCCCTCAGGGACAGGCGCCTGCTGCGGGCAGCCGCCGAAGCGGGTTCCATCAAGAAGCGTGCCGGGGGAAAACCCCGTGCCGCCACTGCCGTCGGCTGTTGAATGGGGGATAAAATCTCCCTCTGTATCCGGCGAACGGGTGGAGGATTCCCCGGCGGAGGCATCGCTGTAGCTCGTCTGTGCAAGCACCTGGCCATCTTCATTGGAGAAGGAGATGGTGTCCGCCAGGTCGCCGAGCTCGAGTGAGCCGGATGAGGCTGCCTGGGAAAGGGTTCCGCTCTCCGGCAGGTCGATCTCACCTCCTCCGAAAACCACCACGGCGCAGTTGTCGGCAACTACGGTCCCGGGAAGGAACAGGTGGCGCACGGTTGTCTCATCTGCAAGTGCCCAGTTGGAGATGTCCTGCTCTCTGCCGGTCAGGTTGACGATCTCTACAAATTCATCGCTGCTCTCTTCGACCAATCCATCTCCGTTCGCATCGTCTCCATCGAGAGGGGCTGGATGAAACTCGTTGATGACCCACCCGGAAGCCGGGGGAGGCGGGGGACCCTGCAGGCAGCCCGCGAACCGTGAACCATCGGAGAGTGTCCCGGGAGACATGGTCGTTCCACCGGAGGTGCCGGCCTCAGAGTGCTGGACCCATGTTTCCCCGAGGTCCGGATCGAGCACCAGGGACTGGTCGTTGTTGCCTTCAGAACCGTAGGCGGCGATGGCGACCTCTGCTCCCGCCTCGGTGCTGAGGGTCAGGGTGTCGCCACCGTTGTTGAGCGCCAGGATCCCGGAGCTGGAGGTCAGGCGCAGGGCTCCGCTGTCGGAGGGACCGAGTGGGCCACTTCCGAAAACCACCACGGCACAGTCGGCGGAAACCACGGTTCCCTCGGGAAAGACATGGCGTACGCGAACCAGGTCGGAGATCGTCCAGCCGCTGATGTCGGCATCGTCCCCGGAGAGGTTGACGAGCTCGAGAAACTCGTCTTCAACCGGGTCGAAACTGCCATTGTTATTTGAATCGTTGACGGCGCCCGGGTCGGCCAGGATCTCGTTGAAGACCCATTGCGGCCCGGCCTGCAGCGGGAGACAGAGCAGGATCAGCAGGAAGATGTTTGCCGAGCGCATGAAGGTGCTCGTGAGCATTATTTTCAACCTCGTCAGGAAACCGGTCCACGTAAGGGAGGTTACAACATGGCACCCTCCAGCAAGTGATGATAGATTCCTGTTTCAATATCTTGCAAGCTATTCGCATTAATAATCTGGTTTGCCGGGCACCTTGATGGGCCCGCAGCTTTTTCGCTCTTGCGGGGGTTTCATTGACAGACCACGACCGTATTCCCACTATCGACCTCGGAGATTTTACTTCTGGTGATTCCGAGCGCAGGAATCACTTCGTTCAGGCCATTGGCAATGGATTGCTCGACTGCGGTTTTATCAAGCTCGAGGGACACGATGTGGATCCGGCCCTGATCAGGGCCGGATATGACGCCTTCAAAAGTTTTTTCGCACTTGATGAGGAAACCAAGAAGCAATACGCAGGGACCGAGGCCGGCGCGCGTGGCTACACTCCCTTCGGCATCGAGCATGCCAAGGATTCCGACAAGCCGGACCTGAAGGAATTCTGGCAGGTAGGGCAGGATCTCCCCGAGGGCCACCCCTACCAGGCGGAATACGCGGACAACGTCTGGCCCGGGGAAATTCCGGCTTTCCATCAGCATGCGCTGGAGATCTTCCGCCGCCTGGAAAACTGCGCCCGCCTGCTGCTGGAGAGCATCGCGGAGTTCTTCGAGCTGCCTGCCGGGACATTTTCGGAAATGATCGTCGATGGCAACCACGTGCTTCGAATTATCCATTACCCGCCATTGCAGGGTGAGGTAGATCCGGGAGCTTTTCGCTCCGCACCCCATGAGGACATCAATCTCATTACGCTCCTGTGCGAGGCGACCCAGGGTGGGCTCGAGATCCTGACGCGCGAGAATGAGTGGATTCCGGTCGAGGCTAAATCCGGCCAGATCGTGGTCGACAGCGGCGACATGATCGCCAGGGTGACAAATGGAATCGTTCCTGCAACAACCCATCGCGTCTCGAATCCGAAGCGGGCAGTGAACGAGTCCCGTTATTCCATTCCCTTCTTCGTGCATCCATTTTCAGCCTGTGACCTGACGGTCATGGACAGGTTTGTGAGCGAGGACAGGACGCCGCGTTTTGATCCCATAACCGCCGGTGAATATCTCCAGCAGCGCCTGCGCGAGATCGGGCTGAAGGGTTGATGCAGTCGATGGAGGATATCCGATCAATACCCGAGGTTGCCGGGCTTGATTCATCGGGGGGGGTGGTGCGTCTTTCGCCGGAGCTGGATGTGCCCCTCACCGAGCGCGTAAAGGATCTCATCGATTGCCCTGAATTCCGCCGCCTCTCGGGTATTCCACAGCTTGGCCTCGTCTCGCTGGTCTACCCGGCTGCCACCCACAGCCGTTTCGAACATTCGCTGGGGGTCTACCGGCTGGCACTGCTCTTTCTCAGGCACCTCTCGCACAATGAGCGTTTCGCTGAGTCCATCAGCCGGGAGCAGGCCGAGCTCTTTATCGTTACAGCACTATTGCACGATATAGGGCATTGGCCCTTCTGCCACCCGATCGAGGATATCAGGCTTGCTGGAGTACCGCGGCACGAGGAGTTCGCAGCGGGCTTCCTGCTGGAGGGAGAACTCGGCAATTGCATCGAGAAGGACTGGGGCATCAAGCCCCGCGCCGTTCTTGACCTCCTCTCGGGAGCGGCTGCCACACCGGCCGAGCGCATCCTCTCGAGCATGCTCTCCGGGCCGATCGATATCGACAAGCTCGACTACCTCATGCGCGACAGCTTTCATGCAGGGGTACCCTATGGGCGCAATTATGACCAGGGCCGGCTGATCGGCAGCCTGTGCCTGAACGAGGCCGGCGATGGGCTCGCCATCACCCAGAAGGGCAAGACGGCCGCTGAGATGATGGTCTTTGCGCGCTACGTGATGTTCAGCGAGGTCTACTGGCACCACGGGGTTCGCTCCGCCACGTCGATGCTGCAGAGGGCCTTCTACCTGCTCCACAAGGATATCGCCCGGGACGAGGTCTTCCGTCTCTCCCAGGACGGGATGATTACCCAGATGAGAAACGTCGCCCGGCAACCGGCGGCCCGCGAACTTCTCGACGGCCTCTTCGGTCATCGCCGTACTCTCTACAAGCGGCTCGCCCAGTTCAGCTATTACGAAAGCGCCGAGGTCTACGAGCAGGTGGCGCGGCGCTCCTACGACTGGCTGGTGGGTTGCTCCGACGAGCTCGCACGGGTGCTCAGCAGCCGCACCGGTGGAGAGATCCATGGCCACGAGGTGTTGATCGATGCGCCCCCGGTTGAGCAGGAGGTCGAGTTCAAGATCGATGTCTTCGATCAGAAGAAGGATTCCTACCGGCCGCTCGAGGAGGTCTCGCCGGTGGTTCGTACCCTGGCTCATGAACAATTCGATGATTTCGTCAAGCGGGTCCGGGTCTTTATCCATCCGCGTCATTCAAAGAGCTGCGCGGAGCTGGGAGATCTTTCGCAATTGCTGCTTGAGGCCGCCGCCGGGGCGGACTCCAGCTCCGGCAACCAGGTAGCGCAGGGAAGCCAGGGATAATGGAACAGAAGCTTATCAGTATACTTGGACTGTTCGTGATGATGGGGCTTGCCTGGCTGATGAGCTCCAATCGGAAGAAGGTTTCGTTGCGGGTTGTCATAGGCGGGCTGGCGCTGCAGTTTCTCTTTGCCTTCCTGATCCTGGGGACCGCCCCGGGAAGAGATTTTTTCCAGTTTCTCGGGGACACCTTCAAGAGCCTGCTCGGCTGTGTTGATCAAGGCACGGATTTCCTTTTTGGGGGTCTCGTTCATGGAGAGAAGGGACTCATTGCCCTCAAGATCCTGCCGACGATCATTTTCTTTTCTGCCTTCATGTCGATTCTCTACTACCTCGGGGTGGTCCAGGTCGTGATTCGAGCTATGGCCTGGGCGATGCAGAAAACACTGAAGACCTCGGGGGCCGAAAGCCTCTCGGCGGCGGCCAATATCTTCGTCGGGCAGACCGAGGCGCCCCTGGTGATCAAGCCCTACGTGGCGAAGATGACCAATTCCGAACTCATGGCAGTGATGGTAGGAGGTTTCGCCACCGTTGCCGGGGGAGTGCTCGCCTTCTACGTCTCGCTTGGGATCGACGCCAGGCACCTGCTGGTTGCTTCGATTATCTCGGCACCTGCGGCCCTTCTGATCGCCAAGATTCTGCAACCCGAGGTGGAGGAGCCAGTGACAGGCTGGTCAGGGGTTGGCAGTGCTGAAGAAGCCGGGAAGAGTGAATCTTCCCCCGGCGAGACCGAGCTCTCAGATGCCCCGGAGGAAGCTGTCAATATTATCGATGCGGTGGCCAGGGGAACGGTGACCGGTGTCAAGCTCGCGATCAATGTCGGCGCAATGCTCATCGTTTTTATCGCGCTCATAGCAGTCGTCAATGGTCTTCTCGGCTGGGTGGGTGGCTTTTTCGATTATGGCCATTTGAGTCTCGAAAAGATCTTCGGCTATTTGTTCTGGCCCTTAGCCTGGCTCATGGGGGTGGATACGGCAGATTGCGACAAGGTCGGGCACCTTCTTGGAATCAAGATGGTTGCCAATGAGGCGGTGGCATATATGGAGATGAAGGACCTGGTGATCAGCGATCGCTCCCGGGCCATTGCCACCTACGCTCTCTGCGGCTTCGCCAATTTCGCCAGCATCGGGATCCAGATAGGCGGAATCGGCCCCCTGGCCCCCAAGCGCCAGGGCGACCTTGCCCGCCTGGGATTGAGGGCTATGCTCGGCGGCACCCTGGCAGCCTTCATGACGGCCTGTATCGCGGGGATCCTGCTCTGAGGCCTGCGTCTCAGTCGGAATACTTGGAAATTTCGCGGCGGATCTCGCGGTCGCTATCTCGTTCGCGCTTGGCGGCGCGCTTGTCGTAGGCGAGCTTTCCCTTGCAGATCCCCAGCATCACCTTGGCGATGCCGCGTTTGTTGAAGTAGACCTTCAGGGGGATGAGGGTCTGTCCCCTGATCGACACGGCCTTGTAGAGCTTGCGGATCTCCCGCTTGTGCAGCAGGAGTTTCCTGCGCCGGGTGGCCTCGTGGCCGAAGGTGCGCGCGTTCTTGTACTCAGAGATATGGAGTCCCTGGATGAAGGCTTCTCCATTCTCGATCCGGGCATAGCTCTCGGCGAAGCTGAGGTTGCCCTCACGCAGCGATTTGACCTCCGAGCCAATCAGGACGATCCCCGCCTCGAGTTTGTCGAGCACGTGGTAATCGTGGTAGGCGCGGCGGTTTTTGAATTCTCTGGGAGTAGCCATGGGGGGGTAGTGTCTGCCTGCAGTGACCGTCCATCAAGAGGAGATCTTCAAGAACTCTTCAGCGCCTGGGCTCGTAGCGCCCGGCGGCTTCGCTCCAGGCCTCTGCTACCTCGCGGTCAAGGAGATGGCTCGGGCGGACGTTGCGGATCGCGCTCAGCATGATCTGTCGCAGTCCCGGGTTGTTTTTTTCGAGCTCCGACAGGAGCCGGGCCGCCTCGACACGCTTCAGGTTGTCCTGGGCGCCGCAGAGGTTGCAGGGGATGATCGGGTAGCCCCTGGCTTCGGAGTGGGCGACGATATCGGCCTCGGCGCATTCAATCAGGGGGCGGATCACCTCGAAGCGTTCATCTACGGTCCTGTAGCACGCCGGCATCGCTTGCAACCGCCCGGCGTAGAACAGGTTGAGGAGCAGGGTCTCGAGCGCATCGTCTCGATGATGGCCGAGGGCGATCTTATTGCAGCTGAGGCGTTCAGCTGTGGTGTAGAGGATGCCGCGCCGCAGTCGCGAGCAGGGAGCGCAATAGGTGGCGTTGCCTTCGCCGGCAAGCCCGATCACTGTGGAATAGGTATCCTCGGTGATGATCTCCCAGGGGGTTCCGAAATCTTCGAGCCAGGCCGAGAGGGCGGTTCCATCGTAGCCCGGCTGTCCCTGGTCGAGGTGGACGGCGACGAGCTCGTAATGGACCGGTGATTTGCGCCGGGCCGCCTGCAGGTGATCGAGCATCGTGTAGCTGTCCTTGCCGCCGGAGATAGCGACGAGGATCCTGTCTCCCTCCTC
>JAYGDV010000313.1:0-2250 GCA_046582735.1 Planctomycetota bacterium | reverse complement strand
TTCTTTTTCTTTTACCTAACAAGAGTATAATCTGCGTGGCGACAGAAGACTACGTCCCACCTGGTGAAGAGAGGCAGCAGGAGATTCAAGCTGAGACATAGATTTTTCAGCTTCCCGTTCCCGGTTCAATGGACCGGCATCCAGATCGTTTTCCTGGTTGCCGCCGCGGCCGCATGCCCGGTGCGCGCGCAGCCCGCAGAGCCCGGCAAACAGGACACGACCATTCTCGATGAGGTCTGGCCGCAGCTGACCGATTTTTCCCGCGCTGCTGACAGCGGGACAAAGACCTACATCAACCAGGAGACTGGTGATATCTCCCGCTACATCCTCGGAAATGTCAGGCGGGAGCTGAAAGTCGGTCCCAACCGTCTGCGCCTGGTCTGTGACAGGCTCTATATCCGTGCCCTGGGGCTCCTCAAGGATGACGATGAAAAGGGAGCGGATGACCTGGAGTTTTATTTTTACGCGGATGGAAACGTGCGCCTGGAGCTGCCGGAGCAGGGCAGCACCATCGAGGCATCCTCGATCTTTTACGACCACCGTGAGGGACTGGGGGTGATCCGGCAGGCGAAGATCAGGAGCTCGACGAGCGGCCTGCGCGGGATCCTCAACAGCATGGAGATGCGGGACCTGCGAGGTACCTCCACGGCTGCGGAATCCCATGATGAGAAGCAGGCCGAGGTCCTGCTCAAAATCGAGGTGCTGCGAACACGGAACTTTGTAAGCTTCAACGGAGAGGGAATCACGCTCAGTAATTGTGATTATTCAACACCGCACGTGGCCCTTGCGGCAGACTTTGCCGATATCAGGCCGGCGGTTTCCCCCGCCTCCCGTGGCGCTGCGGCCACTGCCGAGCAGGGCCATTACTTGGTGGACCTCAGCGGCGCGCGCCTGGAGATCCTCGGGACGAGAATCCTCCCCCTGCCCCTGGCCCATTGGGATACCCGCTGGCAGGATTACCTGCCTTTGAGATCGATTGACCTGGGCAGCTCCTCGAAGTTTGGTTTCTTCAGTTCGGTGGAATGGAACATGAATTTCCTCCTCGACCAGCTTCCGCTCGGAGGGGTACCCGGCCTGCGCCACCTGGTTGAAAATACCAGGCTTGGATTTGAGACCACCCACATGGCGAAACGCGGTCTCGGGTGGGGGCCGATTGCCGAATACGGCAGCAGGGTTGACAGCTGGGAACCCTGGCAATTGCTGCAGGAAGATTCGAGGTATTACGGAGAGGGGCGCTTCTTCTCTATTCATGATGGCGGAACAGACCGCTCAGGAGGAGCGGAGCCTTTTGCTGAGCCGGGGCGCTATTGGGGATCTTTTCTCCATCGCCACGCAGTCTCCGGGCTGGGGACGATTGACATCGAGTATTCGGCGCAATCGGACAGCAAGTTCCTCAACGAGTACTTCGAGACGGTGGCGAAGCAGGAAAAGGAGCAGGAGAGCCTGGTCTCTCTGCGGCGCAATCTTGGGGACAATCTCCACCTTGGAGCTCTCTACAAGTACAGGATCAATGACTTCGATGAGACCACAGAACGGCTCCCTGAGGTTAAGTTGAGCCTCTACCAGCAGCCGGTGTTTGATTCGGGCCTCTACATGGACCTGCAGGCCGCTGCTGCCAATCTGCGCCGCCGATCTGCTGATGGAACCAGCGATACTCCCAGGCACGGACGTCTCGACCTCTACAATGGCTGGTCCTACCCGCTGGCCTCGCTGAGTCCCTACCTGGTGGTTCGTCCATGGACATTTGCGCGCTACACCGGCTACGAAAAAGTTCTCGACCCATCGCGAGATTTCACCGATCGCACGGCCTTCGGATCCGGAGTCACCATCAGCCAGCAATGGTCGAAGACATTTCCCGCCGGTGGTGGAGGAGCCCTCCATGAGCTCTTTGGCGTAGACAGCTTCAAGCATCTGGTGGTGCCCGAGGTCTCCTACCTGAATGTATTCTCCAGCGACCTGGCCCCCAGTGAGACCTTCGGGATCGACGAGGTGGATTCTTTTGACGTTACCCAGCGGGTATCCCTGTCACTTCGCCAGGCCCTGGTCTCGAGACTCAACCGGGAGGATGGCGGCCAGATGGAACGTCCACTCCTGGGGCGGCGCAATGTTGCCCTGAAGCAGTCATCCTTCAGGCGCCATCATCTCCTCGACAGCGAGGTCAGCTTTGTTTTCTATCCGCAGCGGGAGAGGGGCAACGGCGGAGATGACCTGTCCAGGCTCATTCTCGACCACACCCTGCGGGCCGGTGAG
>JAYGDV010000376.1:0-2137 GCA_046582735.1 Planctomycetota bacterium | reverse complement strand
GAGGTCGAGGTCTCCATCCCTGTCGTAATCGAGGAAAGAAGCCGAGGAGCTCCAGTCCTCTCCGCCGGGCATCGCATAACTGCTCACGCGGGCGAAGGTGCCTTCGGTGTTGAGGTAGAGTCCATCTCTTCCAATGTTGGTGACATAGACGTCAAGGTCTCCATCGTTGTCGATGTCTCCCGCGGCCACCCCGTTGCCGTAGCCGGGATCGTCGAGTCCTGCGGCGCCGGGAATCTCGCTGAAGGCCCCGTCCTGATCCATCCTGTAGAGCCGGTTGGGAGCCGCCGCCGGGCTGCCGGGTTCAGGGTAGCGCACCTGGTAGAGGTCAGGGCGGTCATCTCCGTTTGTATCGAACAGGCCGATTCCCCCAACGGATATTTCGGGGATCTGGTAGAGCCCGGCCGGCCAGTGGTCGGGCTTCGTGGGCAGACCTGTTTCTGCAGTTATCTCCGTAAGCAGGGCCGCGGAGCCATTCCCTTTTGTTCCACATGCAGGGCAGAGCAGGCACAGCGCCAGCGCCATTGCCGGCATCTGGAAGATTTCCGCGACCGGGAAGATCCGGGCAATCCTGATTGCGGCCCCACGCATTCTCAATTCCTTGTTGTTTGCAGTTTTCAAGGCTAATAGAATCGTTGTGCGTTTCTTCTACATGATTCCCGGCCGGTTTGGTGCGGTACGGGATGCTGGGTCGCAAAAAAAAACGGGTCAACTCTTTCCGGCCGGGATTCTAACACAGGCCGGGTATCTTTAGGCCCTTGCAGAGTTTTTTCGGAATAGGGAGTGGTTTGGAAGGTATCCGGGCACCGGAAAATAAAACCGGGAAATAAACGAACACACAGGAGCGAGGATTTTATGAATAGCTGCAGAAAAAAATCATTGTTGTCCGCTGGTGTACTTCTGTTCTCGTTGGTCCTGGCGGTTTCTGCCCGGGCCCAGGTGAACGAGGATGTAGAGTTTGCCGAGGATCTCCTCGTGGAGCTGGACGCTTCCGAACTGGAGATCGGACCGGGTCCCGAGTTCTGGGAGAACCTGGCCCCTGAAACGATCGGGGATTTCCAGATTTTAGGCGACCCCCAGGTGGTCGAACGCGACGGCGTGATCGCCGTCAGCTTCAACGAGGAGGGGCGCAGCGGCGACAGCTACGAAAGTATCGAGGATGCTCCCTTCGGGATCCTCGGTCCGGATCCCAGCCGCAGTATTGAGATCTGGGTCTGGAACGAGCAGATTGCCAGCGAGGAGACGCTCATTGCCTGGGGCAAGCGTGGCGGGCCCGATGGCACGAACATGGCCTTCAACTATGGATCCCACAACCTCTACGGAGCCGTTGGACACTGGGGAGGTAACGGACCGGATCTCGGCTGGAATGATGGTGGAGGGTCTCCCGAAGCGGGCGAGTGGCATCATCTCGTCTACACCTATGATGGAGAAACCACCCGCGTCTATACCGATGGGTGTATCGACACGGTTGTCTGCGATATGAGCAATGAGGAGTTTCTCGGGTTTGGCCGGATCAATACCCATCCCGGCAAGATCAGGGTTGCGCAGCAGACCGAGGGTGATGGCTTCGGCCTGACCATTGGATTGCAGGGCTCGCTGGCAGTAGCCAGGCTTCGAATTCACGATGGTGTCCTCGACGGTGAACAGATACTGGCCAACTACGAGGCGGAATGCGATGAATTCTGCCCGCAGCCATCGCTGTGCATCTGCGAGAATTGCCCCGAGGAGGAGCAGACCATCCTGCGTGGACGCGGTATCTACCGCAAGGCCCTGACCTTCGGCGGCCGGCCCGCTCCGACCTCGCTGGAGGTTGTCGAGCCTGAGGGCGCAACCATCGATCCGCAGGGACGGCTTGAATACAACCTGCCGGATCCCGAGCCTGAGTCCTTCACGGTTACGGTGCGCTGTACCAACGCCGAAGGCGAGGAGGATTTCACCTGGCTGGTCATTCTCGATGACCCGCCGGAGCGCAACGATGACATCATCGCAGCCGGAGAGATCTTCGTTGACCTCGACGCGGGAGACCCTTCCGCCGGTGAGGGCATCTGGGTCAATGCCGGAAGTGCCGGTGACTTCATCCTCAATGGCGAGGTCGACGCCACGGTTCTCGGCCCTGCGGGTTCACCCGCCGTCATGCTGA
>JAYGDV010000279.1:0-2936 GCA_046582735.1 Planctomycetota bacterium | reverse complement strand
GGACCTCTGCGACCCAGAACCTCTTTCCGAAGGCCTATTTCTCACCTGGAGGAGACGTTGTCGTCCTGATGCCCGGCGGGAAGCTGGTATGTATCGACCGCAAGACCGGAAAATTCCTCTGGCGTGCCGGACCCGAGAATGCGGCGGTCAATGGAGACCTGGTACTACAGGGAAGGAACTTCCTTTCCCAGTCGACATCTCCTGCGGCAATGCTGCGCTTCACGCTTGCCGATGATGGAATCCGGAAACTCGAAACCTGGGATCTTGTGACCGGCCCGAGAGGAATGTCAGGCGCCCAGTCCATTCCGGGGGTCGCCGATGTAATGTCCGGAGAGTCGCTCGAGGTGAGAGCTCCGGCCTCCGGCAGGATCCTCTGGAACAAACGGTCCAGCCATAAACTGCTCCATGCAACGGCCGAATCCATCTGGCTGGGAAGCCCGGGGCAGGTCTCCATCGTTTCCATTCGAAGCGGCCAGCCCATTCACAGGATTCAGCTGCCTGACACCCTGCGGGCCGCCCACCGTTTTGAGAACACCCCTGGAGAGACTGTCACCCTGGCCTGCAGTTCGGCTGCCGGGGGAACTCCTACTACTGCCCCAATTGCGGCCGTATGCACACACGAAGCACCACCGGACCGAAAGAGCTCAGCGGCAAGGGAGTGGTCCTTGTCCACATCGACAAGGACTACAAAACTCTCTGGGAGACCAGGCTTTCGGGCGGGAATACGGTTTACGATGGCAACCGCCACCTCCTCGAGGATGGCCGCTGGCTTTTTGTTTTCAACGAACAGGATACCAGCAGTGAAAAGTGGTACACTCGCGTTTCTGTTATCGATCCTGAATCAGGGAGCTCCGAGCTCTGGCTCCAGGTTGAAATCGCCAGCAGGGGCACAGGCCTGTTGCCGCGAATCAGCCCGGTAGCCGGAGGACTGGCAGTTGGAAATTCTGAAGGATTCGGATGGTTCACAACAGCTGAGCTCGTCCCCCCTGAAAAAGACGACTAACCGGAAAAAGAAACCTCTCAAGCAATGCCTGAACACGACAAAACCAGGAAGTACCCTGCCGGCCGCATTCCCGCAGCCGGGCCGGGAACCATCCTGATGACAATTGCCCTGGTTGCCGGGAGCTTCTTCCTGGCCCCGGGTTCCAGCACCCGGCTCTTCGCAGCTCCCCCCCAGGAAGCGAAGAAGGCTCCCCCGGCCGGAAAAATCATCAAGTTGAAGGCCCGCGTGGCCCAGGTCAAGGCGGTCAAAAAGGAATCCCCTCAGGAAGAAAAAACCCCGCTCAAAGATGCCGTAAAGGCTCTCCAGAAGGCGATTACGGGTGAAAAAACCAAGCCAAAAGGCAAAGCTGAGAAACCCGCGGAAACAGGAGGAAAGGTCCGCAGAAGCGCCCCCACCCCTCCTATGTTTCATATGCGGGATGGCACACGGCTCGCCGGAGTTCCCCAGGCTACGAGCATCCAGGTCAAGACCGTCTACGGCCCCCTTACTGTCCCGATGAGTGAACTCGTCAAGATTCGTTTCTGTTCGAGCCTTGATTCGGGCCTGTCTGAAAAAATTGCCGCGCTCATCCAGCAACTGGGACACGAGGAATTTGATCTGCGCGAAGATGCTTCCGAGCAGCTGGAGGTCATCGGCGTCCCGGCGCTCAAGGCTCTCGATGCTGCCCAGAAATCCGACGACGAGGAGATCAAGGCCCGGGCGGAAAAACTTGTTGCCCGTCTCGATGAAAGCATAGAAGAACCTGATGAGAGCGACATCCATCTTGTTCCCCTCGAGGGGGAAGAAGACGAGGTCGAAACTCTCGAATTCACGATCAAGGGCAAGATCGAGGAAAAAAGTTTTCTCGTCAAGACCCGCTACGGATCACTCGACTTCAATCGCTCCGACATACTGAGCATTGTTTTCCAGGAGCCGCTGGTAACCAAGCTGTCCTTCGATGTACCCGGGAGCACCTTCGCGGAGAAGAACAAGTGGTTCGACTCGCAGGCGGATCTCGCCGAGGGGGAAGAATTCAAGCTCAGGGCCAGTGGAATCATCATCCTTGCAAGCCTCAATGGAACGAAGTGCGGTCCGGATGGAACTCGGTCAGTCAACCGCGCCAGCACCTCATCCGCGTTCAAGAGCTTTCCCACCGGTAGCCTGGTCGGAAAGATCGGCAAGACAGGAAAGCCGTTCCTCGTCGGCTCCGATTACTCTGGAATGGTAGAGAAGAAAGGGCGCCTCTTTCTCGGCATGGCACTTTCCGCTGGAGTCGTGCAGGGTAAGATAAAAGTAGTTCTCGAAAAAAGACCCGGTAGCGCCCTATCTAATGACCTCTAAACGGTCCCGAGTGCAATTGCTCATTCCTGCCCTTGTCATGGGGCTCCTGATCCAGCCTTCTCTTGCGGGGGAACCCGGCCGCCTGCCTGACCACGTCACCCCGGAAATAGTCCGGATGATCGAACGCGGCGCTCAATACCTCGTGCGCACGCAGAACCCCGACGGCTCCTGGAATAACCAGGGAGGCTATGGGAGATACCCAACGGCAATGACCGCGCTCGCAGGCACATCCCTCCTGGCAACCGGCAGTACCCCTACACGCGGCCCCTACTCCAAGGCGATCAGCAAGGCCGCCGACTTCCTGATGAATCAAAGCCGGCGTAACGGGCAGAACAATGGGCTCTTCGCTACCCCCGCCGAGCAGAGCAGGTCGCTGCATGGACATGGATTCACTCTCCTGTTCCTGGCCGAGGTCTACGGCATGGAAGGCGATGCAGCCCGCCAGAGGCGCATTCACGACATGCTTAACAGGGGAGTCCGGCTCACCGAACGTAGCCAGAGCAGGGCCGGGGGATGGCTCTACACTCCAAACCAGGATGGAGACGAAGGGTCCGTAACCGTGACCCAGATCCAGGGACTGCGCGCCTGCCAGAATTCAGGAATCAGGGTCAAC
>JAYGDV010000363.1:0-2174 GCA_046582735.1 Planctomycetota bacterium | reverse complement strand
GGGCCCAGAAGGTTCAGAAGTACTTTCCGGAGGATGTCCTCCTCGGGGTCTCGAGGGATGGTCTGGAGGGGCCCGGCGCTTACGGGCTGAACCGCAAGGTGACGCTGACTCTCCTGGTTGGAAAGGAGGGCAAGGCGACGGCCAGCTTCGCCCTCATCCAGCCCGCCTTGAGCCAGGGGATACTCGATGCGATCGCCTCAGTGATTGGTGAAAAAGCGCCGACTCTCAAGGAGATCCAGGCAACTGAAAGAGCCGAGATGCAGAAGATGAGAGAATTGAACCAGCGCCGGAAGCCCCAGCGCGGTGGGGCGGGCCGGGGAGGCGATGCGGAGCTCTCCGCGCTGCTGCGCGGCCTGATCAACAAGCAGGCCACCGAGGCGGAGGTCAGGGAGGGCGCCCTCAAGATTGAAAAATACGTCGCCGGCAAAGAAGCCGCCAGGAAGGATCTCGCCAGGCGGGTAACATCGATCGTCAGCTCCGGCAGGGTGGCCAGCTACGGAACCCCGGCGGCGCAGAAGGTGATTCGCGGCTGGGCGAAGAAGTATGGCGCCCCCGCCTCCTCCAGGAACAACCTGGCTCGCGAGGTGAAGGACGACGGCTGGATCGACCTCTTCAACGCCCGCGATTTCGCCGGCTGGCGGGAGAACAAGTACCGGCACAAGCCCGAGTGGAAGGTCATCGATGGCATTCTCACCGGCCACGGGGGGCAGGGCTACCTCTCCTCACTTGAGGACTTCGACGACTTCGAGCTCTATGCCGAGGCCCGCATCTCTGATACCGGTGGCCGCCGCGGCAACAGCGGGATCTATTTCCGCTGCGCTCCCCACCTCGACAAGAAGCAGGAATTTCCGCCCGGCTACGAGGCGCAGCTTGACCACGGTGACAACAACGACCCGACCGGCAGCATCTATTCCTTGCGGGCCAAGGGGGCCCGCGCCCCGAAGCTCGGTACCAAAGATGGCGAGTGGGTCCGGATGCGGATCCGCGCGGTGGGCAACCACCTGCAGACCTGGGTCAACGGCAAGCCGGCCGCCGATTGCCGCGACCCTGGGAGCCGCCTCAAGAAGGGCAGCATCCTCCTGCAGATGCATCACAAGACCGGCAAGGTCGAGTTCCGCATCGTTCGCATCCGGAAAATTGAGAAAAAGTGAACAGGTCCCGGCAGCATCCGATGCTTTTGCCCGCAACCCGGGATTTCCAACGCTAATAACTTCCCCTGTCCCCGGCTTGCCAGATGCTCCGGGCTGGCATAGGCTATCAGCAGGGTTTAACGAACAGACAAGGAGGCTCCAGGTATGAAATGCTTTACTCGATCCGTGCTGGTACTCGTTTCAATCTTCATGGCCGCTGGCCTGCTGGTGGGTGCAAGCCTCCTGGCCGACTACAAGGCCGACTTCAGCAAGTCCCTCGACAAGGGGTGGAGCTTTGTTCGTGAGGACAAGGCAGACTGGCGTCTGAAGGACGGCAAGCTCCAGCTTCTCGCCCAGCCCTCCAATATCTGGGGCAAGAGAAACAACAAGACCGAGAACTTCCTCTTGCGGGCTCTTCCCGGCCCGGCGTCCACGGTGGAGGTGACGGTGGACTTCAACCCGAGGAAAGAATACGAACAAGCCGGGCTGATGATCTACCTCGATGACGACAATTACATCAAGTTTGACCGCGAGCTCTACGGCGGCCAGTCCTGCACTCTCGTTCTGGAGAGCAAGGCGAAGCCGAAGGTCGTGAAGAAGATTCCCTTTCGCGAGGGACCGCTGCGCCTGCGCCTTGAAATTGCAGATGGCAAGGTAAAGGCCATGGTCAAGGCCCCCGGCGGCAAGGAATGGACCACCCACGGTGAAACCACCCTGCCGGGAAGCCACGCGCAGGTGAAGGTCGGGTTGTTCGCCCTGCTGGGAGATGCGAAGAAACCGCGCTGGGCCACCTTCAGTGACTTTGTCCTCACCGGGGGGAAATAACGCCTGGGTGCCTGCCGGGCATCTCCTGCCTGCTGCCGGGACTTTTTACAGAGATGTTGAGTTGGCCAGGAAAAAAGCTGAAAAGACCCCCTTGCTGGTTGCCCTGCTGGTAGGAGGAACGCGTAAAAATACGGTGCGGGTTCTGATTGTCCTGGGGGTTTTACTGCTCGTGGGCGGGCTTGTATTCGTATTCTCCCTGGGGGAACCCGATGGGCTCAT
>JAYGDV010000077.1:0-3925 GCA_046582735.1 Planctomycetota bacterium | reverse complement strand
GGACCCTGGAGCTCGAGTCGGCGAAGGCTGTCGTGATCCATTCGAACTTCTTCTTATCCGGGTCGTGCTTGCGGATGCTGGGCAGAACCAGGGCGAAATACTGGATACCGCGCTGGCGGCGCAGGAGCTCTTTGTAATGCTCTATCTTGCGATCCTCATTCCCCCCCTTGTCCTTCACGAACTGCTGGCGAATCTTGTAGATCAGGGAGTGGATGATCGCCTCCTTGGAATTCTCGTATTTGCTGGCATTGAGAACCCTCAGGATCTCCTTTTGCGCGGACTCGCCCTCGGCCGCCATCAGCGCCTCGTAGGCGCCCTGCTTGACGTACCAGTCGTAGCGCAGAGGATCCCGCGGCGCGAGCCTGTCAAGGACGTTCCAGATTGCCTTGAGTCCCCTGGACGTCGAGGTGTCAACCTGTTTGAGAGAATCGTAACGCGTCTTGCTGTACTCAGACCCGATGTTCGTTTTCAGAACGATCTCCCACTCCTCAGCGGCCGGCAGAGGCAATTGGAAAGATGCGGTCAGCAGCAGGCACAAAAACGGGATACGGATATTTTTCAAGCAAGGATTCATGTCTTGATTCCAGATTTTTTCCAAGGGCTCCAGGGTATGAACTAACCAGGCAACTGCGTTAATTATTATAAACAGTCACCGGCCACCCGGGCAAAGAATCAAGAAAATGAAAACTCCGCCCCCTGCTCGAAGGGGTCCTGTAATTAACCCGGCTTTGATGTTAAATTCACTGAAGTTCAGGAGTGCTTTGAGAATCAATACGCTGACGGAGGGGTCTTTCCGGCAGCCGGGACGGGATAAAGAAAAGAGGAGATAGCAGAGATGAGCAGCCGATCAACCGTCGCTTGTGTTTTCGCCCTTTTGCTTTCGGCTTGCGGTGGGTCCTCCACCGGGGAAAAAGCCGCCGGAGAAAAACAACAGCCTCCTGCCTCCGCCCCTGCGACCGTTCAGAAAACTGCTCCTGCAGCCCCTGCCTCGCAGCCGGCAGCCCAGCCTGTCGCCGCAGAACCGAAATCAGCTGCCACGAGTCCCAAGGCTTCCGCCTCCATCATCCCGACTGCCCCGCAGCCCGTGCAGCCGGTCATTGAGCAACCCCCCGAACCCGTCTATATCGTCAAGGACAAGGGCGTTGTCACGACCCCGACCGGGCTTCGCTACGTAGATCTCGTAGCCGGCAAGGGAGCCTCTCCAAAACGCGGCCAGACCGCGGTTGTTCACTACATCGGCACACTTGCCAACGACTCCGTTTTTGACGATTCCCGCAAAAGAAAAGACCCCCTTGAATGCAGGATGGGAACCGGAAGGTACCTGCGTGGCTGGGAAGAAGGCCTCTCCAGCATGAAGGTCGGCGGCAAGCGCAAGCTCATCATTCCTCCCAGGCTCGGTTACGGCCGGGCCGGCAACCGGAAAATGGGGATCCCCCCGAACGCCTACGTGATCTTCGAGGTAGAGCTGATGGCAGTGCGCTGAGATGGCAGGGCCGGTTCCTTCAGCACCCCGACTTCCATGACCCCGCCACCAACGGGCAGAGCCATTCTCCTGGTGGACCACGGCAGTGTGAAACCGCAAGCCAATGATCTTCTGCTGGAGATTGCCCGGCTCGTAGCCGCCCAGGCACCGGACTGCCATGTGGAGGCCGCCCATATGGAACTGGCCCAACCTGACATCCCCGCCGGAATCGCCGCCTGCGTAAAAGCCGGGGCAACGGATATTACGGTCGTACCCTACATGCTGGCGCCCGGGCGCCACTCAACAGATGACATCCCGCGCATCTCGAAGCAGGCCGGTGAACAACACCAGGGCCTTCGCCTGAGGGTGAGCGCGCCGCTGGGAGTCGACAGCAGGCTGGCGGAAGTCATCCTCAAGCGGGTGGAAAATGCCTGCACCAGGGAGGAATAAAACCTGAGAGCCTGCGTAACGGGTAATCGCGGGATTTGTTCTTTCCACTTCCAGTCTCTTCCTCTTAGTATTCTGTTTGCATAAGTTTGCCGTCTGAGGAAGAAACGCGAGGCCTGGCATCGGCTCAACAGAAAAGGACCGGTTGGCCAACGGAGCAGGGTTCGCCCCACAATCTGAAACCCCGTTTTTATATAGGAGTTCCGTCATGAAGAAATTCATCGCACTGCACCTCGTAATAGCCTTGGCCATTGGAGGCCTCAGCCTCACCGGGTGCCGCGTCGTGGCGACCGTAAGCCAGGCCGCGCTCGGCGGCAAAGCCGAGGCTCCCGCAGCCGAGGCTCCCGCAGCCGAGGCTCCCGCAGCCGCAGAGGAAAAAGCCGAGGAAAAAGAGGCCGAGTAGCTGACCCGGTCAGTTCATGACCTGCAAAGAAAAGCGGCCGCCGGTGAATACCTGCGGCCGCTTTTCTTTTTTTCCATCTTCAGGGAATCCGCCCCGCGGCATTCAGATCTCAACGAAAACCTTGCCCATCGATTCGCCGGCCACGTGAAGCTTGAACTCGGTAAAATACCCGTAGGGGGTGACCGTCACATCGTAATCAACTCCCCGCAAACGTTCGGCAACCGCCTCCACCAGCTCCCTGGCAAGCTCCGCAGGGGCGCTTTCCCTGCCGAGGTGGGCAAAATAATGCAGGACCACCCGCCTGGATGAGAACTTGCCGGCGACCCACTTGATATTCTTCACCATCTTCGTGGCCACCTTTCCCCGGCGCTCTTCATCGGCCGGTTCAGCGTGTACCAGGGCCAGCACTGCCCCCTCTGCGGTGAGCTCATCGCTGCGCTCGGCGACGTTTTCGAGATTCTTCGCGTGAGGTTTCATCCAGAAGTCGTGAACGTAAAAAAGCAGCAGCTTCATGGCCTGTTTCCTGTAATCCTGCCGGTCTCCCGGCGTCCATCAATAACCCGCAGCACAGCCATCCTTGCGATTATCCGAGGCTGCGTGATAAACCCCGTTTTCCTGGTCAAACAGGATTCCCTGGTAGCCGCCGAAGGAGCCAACCGCCCTCTGCACCTGGTGCCCCATAGCCCGCAGGCCCTCTATGGCCTGGTCGGAAACACCGCTTTCGACCAATACGCGGCCACCTGCTTCGCATACGCGGGCAGCCTCGCCGGCCTCCTGCGGATTCATCCCGAACTCGATCATGTTCAGCAGGACCTGGGTATGCCCCTGCGGCTGCATATCTCCCCCCATAACCCCGTAGCAGAACCATGGCTTCCCCTCACGTGTCACGAAGGCCGGAATAATCGTGTGCAGCGGGCGCTTTGATCCTTCGAGACGGTTGAGATGATCCTTCCCCAGTCGAAAAAGGGCTCCCCGGTTCTGCAGGCAGATCCCCGTACCGGGAACAACAAGCCCCGAACCGAAGCCGTAGTAGATGCTGTTGATGAATGAAACCATGTTTCCCTGGGAGTCTGCCGTACAGAGGTAGACCGTGTCGTTTCCGATCTCGAGGGTCGAGCGGGGGAAACGGCCGGCCCGCTTCGGATCGATTCGCGCCCTGATCTTCGCCGCGTACTCTTTCGAGATCAGGGTCTCCACCGGGAGCTTCCTGGTGTCGAGATCGGTAACAAAAGTGTCCCGGTCAGTGAAGGCCAGCTTCTTGGCCTCCGTGACAAGATGAATGTAATCGGCTGAGTTGTGCCCCAGCTTGCGCAGGTCATAGCCCTCCAGGATATTGAGCATCTCAAGCGCCACGATACCCTGCCCATTGGGGGGCAGCTCGTAGAGCCTGTAGCCCTTGTACTCGGTGCTCACCGGCTCGACCCAGGTCGAGCTGTGTTTCTGCAGATCGCCGAGGCGAATCAGGCTGCCCTTCGATTCAAGATAGGAGGCGATGCGCCGGGCTATTTCACCACGGTAGAAAACCTCAACGCCCCCCTTTGCAAGTGCGCGAAAGGTCCGCCCGATATCCGGCTGGCGAAAGACCTCGCCAAGGCGCGGCGCTCGCCACCTGT
>JAYGDV010000009.1:0-15701 GCA_046582735.1 Planctomycetota bacterium | reverse complement strand
CGAAATATTTTTGTCCAGGGTCTTTGAGTTGCCTGGTGTTTACCAGCGGAGGGCATTGTATTTCAAATCCGGTTGTTTTCCCCGCGGCTGCACGTACAATTTGCCCAGTGGATCTCGGGGTTGCCTGGCTCAGCCAGGCAGGTGGGGTTCAAGGCATTGCCCTGTGCAATGTTCTGCAAGGGAGTTGAAGAGATGAAAGACAAGGCCTACCAGATTGCCACAGCGGAGCACAGGTGCTGTTGCTGCGAGGTCGAGATCACTCCTGGTGGGGACTTCTATTCAACCGTCTGTTTTCTCGGCGAGGAGTTTGCCAGACGGACCTATTGCAGCTCCTGCTGGGCTTCAGGGGATGAGACGGCAGTCGATTCGGCTTCACCAGGGGTGGGTAGTGGAAGTCCGCCCGCTGGAGGGGCCCGGCCGGCAAATATTTTCGCTTACTGGCGCACCAGGAGGCCCGAGGATGCGGGCGCCGAGGCGGTAAAGATTCGCTTTGATCCCCAGGTTGTCCTCGAATTTTTCCGTGGACTGGGTAATGAGGGCACCGCCCAGGAAGCCGGTTCCCGGCAGGAGAACTCCGGGGAGTCCGATGCGCAACCGGGGCCCAGCGAATCCCAGCGGCGCGATCTGCGCTTCGTACTCTCGTTGCTGTTGATGCGCAAGAAGATCCTGCTGCTGGATGGAACCATGGTGCGTGATGGATACGAGTGGCTGCTGTTTCACGAGCGGGTGGAAAGTGACCGCTCCTACGAAATAGCCAACCCGGATCTGAGCGAAGGGGAACTCGAGCAGGTCAGGGATGCGATCGGCGAGCTGCTTCATATGCAGGTTTGAGAGCCGGATTCCCGGCTCAGTTGCAGGCGTTTCCGCCAACGCAGTCCAGCTTGTCCCCGGTCGTGTCGTTGCCGCAGTTGGGGAAGGGTGCGAGGGGCTCTGCTCCACCTCGGAACATCCAGCTGAGCAGGAAGACGGCATCGGTGATTCCAAGCAGGCCGGAATCATCTGCATCTGCGCTGTCGAGGCAGCCGAGCTCGGAGGCCTGGAAGAGGTAGGCGAGGATGCAGATTCCATCGCTGACGCTGTGGCTTCCATCTCCATCACAGTCGCCGCGCAGAAAGGTCTCGGCATTTGGCGAGGGGATGTAGGTGAAATCAAGCTCCTCTTCGGATCCGAGGTCGCCCACACCGGGGTTGAAGGCCCTGACCTTGACGAATCCGTTTCCGGGTGGAGTTACGACTGAGAGCACCTCCCCCGTAATGGCATCTTCTCCGATATACTCGACACTGGGGGACGGGACTCCATCGAACTCTATGCGCACGTCCGGGGCAAAATTATTACCCATCACGAGGATGGTGTCTCCGCCTTCGGCGGTCCCGAGGTCCGGCTGCAGTGCACGCAGCTGAGGGCGTGGAATGATGACGGTGAGACGGTTTCGCAGCGTATAGCGGCCTGTGTCAGGGTGGACGATGGAGATCTCGGGCCGGCCCTCGAGGCTTGCATCCAGCGGGACGATTGCGTAGATCCGGCTGGATGAGGTGCGGCGTACCTGGGGCGAGGGGATTTCATTGAAGAGGACTGTAAGATCATCGGTCAGGTTGGATCCCGATAAGCGGATCTCTACCTCCGGGCCGGTCAGCTCGATGGTTCGCGGCCAGACAGCGGTGATCCTGGGGAAGGGGAATCGGGGAGAGTTGTTGATGATATTGCTGATGGCGCCAGGCCTGTTGCGGGCGAATTGCTGGAGGCCGTTGATGGTGTTGTTCCAGGTGTTGATCGACTGGCCGCTCATCTGGCATTCTTCGATCATGTCACCGGAGATCTGGTCCCGGTGGCGGGCAACCTCCGCGAGCACATTGGCGCTCGAGAGAGGGCCGGTGATCCACTCGTTGAACTTGTTGAGAAAGTAATTTGCGTATGCCGGGCTTCTCATCAGGCTGATGAGTGGAGCAGAGATGCTCGCTCCGCTGTTGAGCGCATGGCTGAAGGTGTCCGAGCTCCATCCACCAGGGCTTTTGCCCATGCCGAATTCGGCATCCCAGCTCAGGAAGATCCACTTTCCATCTGCCCGGCGGGGACGTGCGGCGTACCAGTTGTTGTGCGGCCAGTCGTGGTTCTGGGCCCAGATGTTGAGAATCATGTAGGAGGTATAGTTCTCGAGGTCAATCCGCTGCTGCGCCCGCTCGTAGTTGGCCGGGTCGGTCATATTGGTGCTGCGGAAGAATCCGAGCATGGAACTCCATTCCTGGGTAGTTCCATCGAGAGCATCGTCCCCGGTTTTCACGACATCCCAGTTTTCCCCATCTTCGGGGAAGTAGGATTCGAAGAAATCCTTGTCCATGCGCTCAACCACGTTGTAGACCCCCCGGAAACGCATATTGACGAACATGTTGTACCAGGACCCGTGCGAGATGATGCCGCCCATATCCTCGTGCAGGTCGCGGATCACCTGGTCGCGAATATAGGCAGCGTTGCCGCCGGTGCGGAAGGCATCGTTGAAGTTGGATCTCAGGATCAGCTTGTCGAAGGAGTCCACATCCGTGTCGGGGATGATGGGGTAGCGCAGCTTCGTGTCGCCGTACTGGCCCCTGAAGTAGGCCTTGTAGGCCTTCTTGGTATTCATGTCACCTCCGCGTCCCGCACCGCCGTGCAGGCGCATGCCGAAGCCGGTTTTGAGGTCCTGCTCACCGTTGGTATTGAAGATTTCTATGAAGGCTGCGACCTCTGAGCCGCGCCCACGCCCACCGCTGTTGTTATGGACATTGGAATAATCGTTCGGGTTCATCGAGAGCGACAGGACGGGCAGAACGAAGTTTCTGTTGGTGATGAAATAGCTCTCGGAGGTCGGGCTGAGGACCAGTCGGCCTGCGAGGTAACCGGCCGCCCGGATAACAGTATCCCTGGTGATCCTGACCGGGCCGGAGTAGAGCGTGCTGGAGGTGGTGGGAACTGTGCCGTTGGTTGTGTACCTGATCTGGAAATCGTCGAAGGGGATTTCTGCGGCGAGAACCACGTCGGTGGCGCCGTTCTGGAAACCACCGGGAGGCGTGAACTCGACATTCGTAGAGATCATGTTCTCGGCGACATGGGTGTCGTTGATTTCTCCGGGGGTCGGGTAGAAAAGATAGCCGAACTCCCCCGTTCCATCGGGTACGCGTCCATAGGAGCGGTCCTGGCTCTGTTCTGGCATGTTGATGCCGTCAATAATTTCTCCGGCCGGGCTCGTCAGGAGGACCATCTCTCCGCCCGAATCGAGCTGGAAGCTCGTATGGAAGCTCGGATCAATGGTTCCGATTTCCGGCATGAAGCTCATGTCGTTACTGCTGTGCGTCCTGTTGAGGACGGCAACGGCCAGCAGGTTGTTCTGTGGCTGCAGGTGTTCGACCCAGTCACGGGTCATCCAGCGCTGGACCCGGCGGGCTTCCCTTGACCTGTTTGAGTTGCTGTCGAAGGTCGGCTCTTCATTTTCGGGGAAGTTGACCGAAATAAGTCTGTGGCCGTTGAGCCAGAGGACGAAGCCATCGTCATAGTTGGCCTGGAAGACCATATTTTCAAAGGCGGAGATGTCAGGCGCATCGAAGGTCGTCCTGAGAAAGAAAGCGCCGATACCCCGTTCGAATTCAGTGCGGTCGTCGCCATCGCCGAAGCCGAAGCCCGGGTAACCGGTGGGCCAGGTAAAATCATCGAAATCGGCATGGTTCCAGAAATTCGGAGGACGTCCGCTTTCAGGAGCTCCAGTGAGGTATTTCCAGGGTTGCTCAAGGGTGAGTACCGTGGGGCGTACCTGGATGGTTGAGTTGGTGAGCAGGACCTGCTCCTCGGAGGGAAACTGGAGGTCTTTTCCTGAGCACCAGACCAGCAGGCGTTCTCCCGGGGCCATCTCGTGCGCGGGAAAGACCCATTTCAGGAGGTTGGTGCTGTCATCGCTGAAGCCATGGCCGCCGATCTCGAAGGGAGTTGCCGAAGCGTTTAAAAGCTCCACCCAGTCCGAACTGTCCCCATCTACATCCTCGATCGTTTCACTGTTAGATGCCTGGACCTCGTTGATGACAATTTGTGCAGAAGCCTGTTCTGTGGTGAGGAAAAAGGCAAGAATCAGTGAGAAGAGGACAGGTTGCTTCATGGTGTTTATACCGCTGTGAGTTAGTGAACGAATGCTAAGTACCAAGAATACCTTTGCAGGCTCTGTCTGGCACTTCTTATCTGCAAACAAAACCCTACCGAAGGGTAAAGAAAGAACCTCCTGCCGGCGAGAAACAGCCGCAGTACAGGGATTTAGCCTGTTGGACTTTGGAACTGCTCCGTTGATGGGGTAGATTTGATTCCCGGGTGCAGCCGGGGAATCATTTTCGCCCCAGGACGTGGAGGCGTTTTCGAGCAGGTTCTTACCGGGAGAGTTGGTTTCATGCAAAGAACGGCAGGTCTGCTGCTGGTGATTTCAGTCGGGGTTCTCGCTGGCGGATTCGATTGTTTCGCCCAGGAAACACCCCATGCTTTTACCGGGGCCAGGATTCTACCTATTGAAGGGGAGCCGATCGACAAGGGGACGCTGGTGGTAAGCGGTGGTGTCATCACGGCTATCGGTCCTGCCGGCAAGATCGAGGTTCCTGCTACCGCCCGGCGAGTCGATCTCACAGGCAAGGTGATCATTCCAGGCCTGATCTGTACCCACAGTCATATAGGGGGTATTGGCGGGGCGGATGGTTCCGGTCCGATCCAGCCGGACATCAGGATTTTCGACTCTCTGAATGTAAGGGATTCCGGTTTCCGGAGGGCGGTGGCCGGTGGCCTGACGACTCTGAATATCATGCCCGGGTCGGGACACCTCCTCAGCGGCCAGACCGTTTATGTCAAGCTGCGGGGTTCAAAGACCATAGAGGGGCTCTGCATCAGGGACAAGGAGGGACGGATCCTCGGGGGGATGAAAATGGCCAACGGGACCAATTCGCAGCGGGCGCCTCCTTTTCCCGGTACGCGATCGAAGTCAGCCGCGCTGATGAGAGCTGAGCTGATCCGGGCGCGGGAATACCGGGACAAGCTTGCCGCTGCGCTCAAGGACCCGGAAAAGAAACCACCTCGCGATCTGCGGCTGGAGGGCCTGGTCGAGGTTCTCGAGGGGCGCAGGGTTGTTCATCATCACACTCACCGACACGACGATATCATGACTGTCCTGCGACTCTCCAGGGAGTTCGGTTTCCGGGTGGTCCTGCACCATGTCAGCGAGGGCTGGATGGTCGCCGAAGAGATCGCCAGGGCAAAGGTTCCCTGTTCGATCATCCTTGTCGACAGCCCGGGGGGGAAGCTCGAGGCGATCAACCTGGTGTTCAAAACTGGTGGGATCCTTGAGAAGGCCGGAGTGCTGACGGCATTTCATACAGATGACTGGATTACCGATTCGCGGCTCTTTCTGCGTATGGCGGGCCTGGGGGTGCGGGGCGGAATGAGCCGGGAGGCAGGACTCAAGGCGCTTACCCTCGCGGGGGCGAAAATGCTCGATCTTGACAAGCGTATCGGTTCGCTCAAAGCCGGCAAGGATGCAGACTTTGTCATCCTCGATGGCGATCCGCTGAGTGTCTATACCAAGGTTCTCGAGACCTGGGTAGAAGGCAGGAAGGTCTTTGACCGCAGCAACCCCGAGGATCTCCTGCACGCAGTTGGCGGCTATGGAGCAGGTGCCAACCAGAAACCCTATCACTGCTGCTTCGGAGATGGGGGAGGTGGCAAATGATGCGCAGGATCCTGCTTCTGGCACTGCTGGTTGTTTTCGTCTCACCCCCTGCTTCAGGCCAGCTGGCTGTACGAGGCAGGAAGGTCTACACCATGGCAGGTCCCGTTGTAGAGGACGGGATTGTCATCATCAGGGAAGGGAAAATATCCGCGATCGGAAAGGCTGCAGATATCGCTGTTCCCGATGGATTCAAGGTGCTCGAGGCGGCGGTGGTAACCCCCGGCCTGATCGATGCGCACAGTGTCGTCGGCCTGGCCGGCTACTTCAACCATCAGCACGACCAGGACCAGCTCGAGCGTTCCAGCCCCATCCAGCCGGAGCTCAGGGCCATCGATTCCTATAATACCCGCGAGCCGCTCATCGAGTGGGTCAGGGGCTACGGCGTGACGACCCTTCATACCGGCCATGCGCCCGGTGAGCTGATCTCCGGACAGACCATGATCGTCAAGACCAGGGGCAATACCGTCGATGAAGCCATCCTGGTTCCCACTGCCGGAATCGCCCTGACCCTGGGGCCGTCCTCTATGCGTGGCGGAGGGAAGTCGCCCGGTTCGAGGGGAAAGCAGATGGCGATGTTGCGGGCGAAACTACTGGAGGCGAAGGCCTATATGGAGGGCCTGGAAAAAGCAGCCGAGGCGCCCGGGAAGAAAAAAGAGGAAAAGGCGGAAGGCAAGGAAGAGAAAAAGAGCGCCCGGCCGCCGGTCAACCTGGCCCTCGAAGCGCTGTCTTCAGCCCTGCGCAGGGAGGTGCCATTGGTTATCACCGCCCACCGGGCGCAGGATATCGCGACAGCCCTTCGTCTCAAGAGGGAGTTCGATCTCCGGATCATCCTCGATGGCGCCGCCGAGGCTTACCTCCTCACCGAAGAACTCAAGAAGGCGGATGTCCCTGTGATCATCCATCCCTCGATGGCCCGTTTTCACGGCGAGATGGAAAACGCCAGCTTCGAGACAGCCAGCCTTTTGAAAAAAGCCGGCATCAGGGTGACGATCCAGAGCGGCTATGAGAGCTATGTGCCCAAGACGAGAGTCGTGTTGTTCGAGGCCGCCGTTGCTGCGGCTAATGGGATGGGATTCGAAGGGGCTCTTGAATTAATCACCTCTTCGGCGGCCGACGTCCTCGGCATTTCCAAGCGGGTCGGCTCCCTTGCAGTCGGAAAAGATGGAGATCTAGCGCTTTTCGATGGAGATCCTTTCGAATACTCGACCCACTGTATCGGCACCGTCATCGAGGGGCAGGTGGTCAGCGATTCAAAGCGCTGAGCGCGGGCATATTGCAGTGGTTTCGAAAGCCAAGTTCTTTCTTCACTGCAATCGGTCTGTTGATTGATAATGGGCAGCATGACTCGTTGCGCAGTATCAGCTCTCTGGCTAGTCTTCTTCGCGCTCGGTGTTCGCTCATCGGCGCAGGATGGTGAAATCTACCGGCTCGGGGTTCCTGCCCGGGCAGGGGAGGGAGAGGGGCCCCTTGACTGGGTCTATGAAAGGGTGGCCACCTCGGGTGACAGCTGGTCCGGTGAGCGTTCGAGTGACGAGGTGAAGGCCGTCCTGGATAAAATATCTGGCTGGCTGGTGGAGGGGAAAGTGCCTCCAGCTGCCCTTGCAGAGCTCCTGGCCCCGGGATTTCGTGCTGCGCCGCTGCTTCCAGCGGCTGGGAAGGAAACAGTCGGTAGTGGCGGCAGCTGGAGATCCCTGCGGTCGACAGGGGAGCCGGGTGTTGATGCGGCAAAGACAGAAGAATTCGAGAAGGAGCTGCTGCGCCTGGGCGCGGCATGCGGCAGGGTTTCCAAGGCGCACTTCAAGATATTCAGGGTTTCTGCAGGGAAGGAATCCATCCGCACGGATGTGCTGTTGGAGCTGGATGGAGTTTCTGAGAAGGGGGAGTTTTCCCAGGTCAGGACAACCTGGAGGATGGAATGGACAGGGGCCGGGCAGGTGAGGTTGAAGACCCTGGGGCGTGTTGAGTTCGAAAAAGTCAGCATGGCAGGCAGGGCATTTACCGATTCAACCATCGAATGTCTTGGGGCAGACCCGGTTTTCAACCGGCAGCTCAGCCGTGGGGTCGGCTACTGGCGCACAAGGATCGATGCCTCCAGCGGCATGGACGTCTACGGGCACCAGGGCATCGCAGTGGGAGACTTCGATGGGGATGGCTGGCTTGATTTTCACGTGCCCCAGCCTGCGGGGCTGCCCAACAGGCTCTATCGCAACCTGGGCAATGGTACGTTTTCCGAGGTAGCTCGAGCTGCAGGGGTGGATGTGCTCGATGGAACAGGGGGATCGCTCTTTGTCGATCTCGACAACGATTCGGATTCAGACCTGGTGGTGGTCACCTCTCTGGAGGTCCTGCTTTTTGAAAATAACGGCAAGGGCCGCTTTCGCCGTATTGCCAGCTCCGGCCTCGAAAAGGCGGGTCGCAGGAGCGCCTCGACTCTCGGCTGCGCAGCGGCCGATTACGATCTCGATGGAGATCTCGACCTCTACATCTTCAGCTATGTATTCTGGGCCGGGGCGGGCTCCAAGCTGCAGTCGACCTATCCCTACCCGTATCACGATGCCAACAATGGCGCGCCGAACTTTCTCTTCCGCAACGAGGGGAAGCTGCGTTTCCGGGATGTTACCGGGGCCTCCGGCATGAGCGCCAACAACCAGCGCTTCAGCCTTGCAGCATCCTGGTGTGATTTCGATGCAGATGGAGACCCTGACCTCTACGTCGCCAATGATTTCGGCCGCAACAATCTCTTCCTCAACGAGGGGGGCGGCAAGTTTCGTGACATGGCCAGGGAGCTTGGCGTGGATGATGTAGGCAACGGCATGAGCGTCACCTGGGAGGATTTCGACAACGATGGAAAGATCGATCTCTACGTCGGCAATATGTGGTCCTCGGCTGGAAGCCGGATCGCCGGGCAACCTGAGTTCCAGGCTGTACGCCTTCGTGAGACCTACAGGAGGATGTCACGGGGCAATTCCCTTTTCAGGAATGTCGGTGGGGGCCGCTTCGAGGATGTCAGCCTGCAGTCCGGGGCCTTCTTCGGCCGCTGGTCCTGGTCGGGCCAGTTCCTGGATGTGGAGGGCGATGGGTACGAGGATCTCTACGTTGTCAACGGGTTCATCTCCAACGAGAACAAGGATGACTTGTGAAGCTTCTTCTGGCGGCAGGTCGTGTCGCGAGCTACTGGTGTCAAGAGCCACCTGTCGAGGTACGAGGGTGCCTGGGAGGCCATCAACAGGCTCATCAGGTCAGGAGGGTCCTGGTCTGGTTTCGAGCGCAGCTGTTTTTTTGCAGGGATGGGGCAGCAGGGCTTTGTGAACCAGTCCGCTGCCTCCGGGCTTGATTACCCGGAGGATGGGCGGGGGCTGGCTGTCTGGGACTACGATGGAGATGGGGATCCGGATCTGCTGGTGAAGAACCGTAACGGCCCCCAGGTCAGGATCCTGCGAAATGACTCAGGGAGTGTCTGGAATCGTCTGAAGATCCGCCTGGAGGGCAGTAAGTCCAACCGCCAGGCGATCGGGGCACGTGTCGTTATCAGGCATGGAGGAGCTTCAAGGGTCAAGGAGCTGCGAGCCGGGTCCGGTTTCCTGTCACAGAATTCGCCTGAATTATTCTTCGGGCTGGGCAGCTCAAAAAAGGCGGATCGTCTCGAGGTCTACTGGCCCTCGGGGCTGAAGCAGACCTTCCTGGAGGTCCCCTCAGGCGGGGAGGTGTTGATCCGCGAGGGTGAGGAAAAGTATGTTCGCCGCGCTTTCCGGGAAGGGGAGGCGCGCGAGTCCGCCGCAGTGGCAGCTCCCGCCCGGCCCCCGGCTGTTGATGGAGGCAGGCGGGCCTGGTTACTCGACCCGGTTGCTCTCCCAGCTGTCAGGTTTGTCGATATCGAGGGCGTCCCGGTGCCGCCCGGCCCTTTCGCCGGAGCTCCCTTTGTCCTCAATCTCTGGACTCCGGAATGTTCCAGCTGCCTCCAGGAACTCGGCGAATGGAGCCGGCTCAGGGATGGAGGGAAATCCTCACTCCCCGTCCTGGCTGTCACATCGAGTTCCCACCGGGAATCGAAAAGAGTCGCCGGCATTGCCCGCAAGGCAGGTTTCCCCATTGCTTTTACCAGCCCGGAAGATCTCCTGGCCATAGCAGTACTGGTAGAGGAGGTCGTCCGCTGGCCAAGGCAGCTTCGGCTTCCCTGTACCCTCCTGCTGGATTCCAATGGAAAGCTGGTTCGACTCTACGAGGGCAGGGTCAGCTGGGAGCAGCTGCGCTCAGATGCGGCCTCCATACCAGCCGATGCATCCGGGCGCCTGCAGAAGGGCCTGCCCTTTGCCGGGACCTATTACGCCTCGGACTGGTACCGCAATGAGTTCCAGCTCGGGGTTTCCTACCTGGAGGCCGGGATGGCGGGGTATGGATTGAAGGCCTTTGAGAGAACGCTGCAACGCCGCCCCGGTGAGACCGAGGCGCTCTACAATATAGGCCTGATCCATCTGCAGGCAGGAGACCTGGAGCCGGCGCGCAAGGCCTTTGAGCAGGCCCTCGAAAGCCAGCCAGAGTTTGTCGATGCGGCTGCCAACCTGGGCGTGGTCTTCGCGCGCCAGGGCCGCCTGCGTGAGGCGTATGCAGTCTTCACCGGGGTCCTCGAGCTGCGCCCGGGCCATATCGAGGTCCTGATGAATACCGGGAATATAGAGATGACAGTTGGTTTTACCGACCGCGCAGTGCGGCGTTTCGAGGAGGTGATCCGGCTCGAGCCCGGCCTGGTGGCCGCCTACAAGCGCCTGGGTTCGGTGCATCGTGCAGCCGGTGATCTTGACCGTACCCGCAAGGTGTATGAAAAAGCGGTAGAGATCAATCCAGGTGATCCCGAGTTGTGGAGCAATCTCGGGGTCATCCTGGCCGAGCAGGGCCGCTACAGGGAGGCCCGGAAGATGTGTGAGAAGTCCGTCGAGCTCAGCCCCGGCTATGCCGCCGGCCACAACAACCTGGGCCTGATTCTCCAGGCTCTCGAGGACACGGGGGGAGCCATCAAGGCCTTCAGAAGATCTGTTGCGCTGGATCCCCGGGGGCAGCACGCGCAGCTTAACCTCGCTAAGCTCTACCTCAAGCTCGGCATGGAAGACCAGGCCCGCTCGGTGCTGGAGGCCTGCCTGAAGCTGGAGCCCGGCAATCGGGACGCCATCAAGCTCCTCGACAGCATTGAAGATTGACCCGCTAGAGCAGGCCCGGGATCGGGTCGGCTGAGTAGACCGGGTGGGGGCGGCCACGGCGCTCCTTCCAGTGCGCATCCCGTGGTATCCCCAGCGCCTCGAAAATGGTGGCGGCCATATTCTCCGGCTTCTGCGGATTGTCCTTCGGCTGGCCGCCGTCGGCATCGGAAGATCCGATGATCCGTCCTCCCTCCACTCCTCCACCGGCGAACCAGACCGTCTGGACGGCCCCCCAGTGATCCCTGCCCGGAGGCTTTCCCTTGCCGATGCTGAAGATCTTCGGAGTTCTGCCGAACTCACCGGCCATCACCACCAGGGTCTCCTCGAGCAGCCCGCGCTGGCCGAGATCATCGAGCAATGCCGAGACGGCCCGGTCCATGGGGGGGAAGAGGAATTTCTCCAGGTTGGGGAAGGCGTTGACATGCGTGTCCCAGGTTTCGTTGTTGCCGAGGTTGACCTGCACCAGGTTGACTCCAGCCTCGACCAGCTTGCGCGCGGTCAGGAGGGACCAGCCGAAGGAGTTTTTCCCGTAGTGCTCCAGCTGCCGGGCATCGGCATCTGTGATGTCAAAAGCGGTCCTGGTTTTCGGGTCGCCCAGCAGCTCGAGGGCGAGGTCGTGGTAGCGTCCGAACTCCCTGACCGGCCCGGCCCGGCGGAGCGCCTGCTGCTGGGAATTGATCGACTGGAGCACCTCGATTCGCCGCCGCAGGCGAGCCCGTGAGAGATCCTCAGAGAGAGCCAGCTGGGGAATGGTGAAGTTGTCATTCGAGCGTTTCCGGGGGCCCTTTTCGTGATGGAAGGTGTACTCGGGATAGGCTCCGTAGGATTTGCTGTTGAAGGTGGATGCATCGAGAAACCAGGGGGATGCCTGGTCACCCATCACCCCTCCGAATTGACCCGGTATGACCCGTCCGGTCCTGTGGATCAGTCTCTCGGGCAGGGCGATGGACGAGGGCATGACTCCCCGGGGGCTGACATGCCGGTTCGCGATGGCGCCCATGGCGGGCCAATCGCTTTCCTTCGGCTTATTGAGGTCAAAGGAGGGCGGGAGATCGCTGCGTCCCGACAACATGACCATATGGCCCTCGGAGTGCTCGTTGAAGGGGTGGGTCATGGATCTGCAGATCGACCAGGAATTGCTGCGCCGGGCCAGGAGGGGCAGGTGCTCGCAAATTCGGATCCCCTCGGTCCTGGTGGCGATCGGGTTAAAAGACCCGCGGAATTCCTTCTTCGCATCGGGTTTCATGTCGAAGCTGTCGATCTGCGACAGGCCCCCGGAGAGGAAGATATAGATGACCGAGCGTGCCCTGGCACCAGGCGCGCGTGCGCCGTCCTCTGTCGCAGCCCGCAGGGCCTCGAGCTGGCCGAGGCCGAGGCCCATGACTCCCAGGGCGCCTGCCCGCACAGCCGCACGCCTTGTCATCAGCCCGGCCGGCTCACCTGGTATTCCTGGTCGTCGTGCGCCGCTTTTGCTCATCGATCCTGCTCTTGTGCTGCGGTAAGGCTGAAGGAAGTGGCTGTCACTTCAATCCCGCATGGACTTGTCCCGGGTTTCAGGGCACCTTAGGCGCAGGTATTTTCGCATTTGAACTGCAGCAAGTCCAATGCGGGTTGCAGCCCTCCCGGAACTGGCCACCGAAAACCCAGGGGATAACCATGAGCACTATTTTCCAGAAGATCATCGATAAGGAAATTCCTGCCGACATCGTCTACGAGGATGAGCAGGCTCTTGCCTTCAGGGACATCCAGCCACAGGCTCCGACGCATGTCCTGGTGATTCCCCGCAAACCCATCGTCAATGTTTCGGACATGGAATCAGCTGACAAGGAACTCCTCGGCCACCTGCTCTGGGTCGCCGCGGAGGTGGCCCGCCAGGAAGGCCTCGAAGATTACAGGCTGGTGACCAACAATGGCGAGGGTGCCGGCCAGTCGGTCTTCCATCTGCATGTGCACCTGCTTGGTGGCAGGGAGCTTGCCTGGCCGCCGGGCTAATCTCCGGATCCGCTGCCGGGCTCCACGCCCTGGTCATCTTTTCCGGCAGGGTCTTCTTCCGATGGCCCGGCAATCGGGGGCAGGTCCTGCAGGAACATTCGCTTCAGCAGCAGGAAGCCGACGACGTCGTAGAGGCCGTGGGCCAGGAGGGGCGTCAACAGGTTGCCGGTATAGTTGACAAGGAAGCCGAAGTAGATCGACAGGAGCGTGGCGATGATAAAGTAGGCGGGCGTGAGTGCGTGGAGAAGCCCGAAGATGACGCCGGTGATGAGGATTGCGTTTACCTGCGGGGTCAGGATGGTGTTGACCTCCGGCATCCAGCCTTCAAAGACAGGCTGGAGCACACCCCGGAAGAGGCACTCCTCGCCGATTCCCGCCGACATTCCCAGCACGACGATCTTCCAGGTCGGCAGCTCGATGATGGCTCTCGACAGTATTTCGCGCAGGAGATCGTAGATCCTCTGGAAGGAGGCGATATTTTGTCCGAATCGTGACAGGGAGAAGGCGAAATAGGCTACCATGGGCAGGGTTGCGGCAAGGCCGGTGCCGAGCCCATCGAGGTCAAAACAGATGGGGTTGAGCAGGAGTTTTCCTGCCGAAAGGTAGCTGACCAGGACCGCGATGAGAACCAGGACGCCCTCGAGGATGATGCCTCCGAGGAATACCGAGCGGGGTTTCATTTGAAGAGAATCATTCATGAAGGATGAATATAGCACCCCGGGAGAATTCCGTCAGCCCATAGTGGGGGTGATGGGCTCCGGGTGCGAAGAGCATCCCGGTCTGGCTGCTCCGCTGGGGGAATGGATTGGCGCCAGCGGTTGCCACCTCCTCACCGGCGGCGGTGGCGGGGTGATGGCGGCGGTGAGCCGGGCTTTCCATTCGGTGGCGGGCAGGAAGGGGCGGGTGATCGGGGTGCTGCCGGGGAAGGTTGAAGCAGGCGAGCCCCATGCTCCGTCCGGCTATCCGAATCAATGGGTAGAGATACCGATTCGGACCCATCTTCCACTCAGCGGCGAACAGGGCCGGGATCCGATGAGCCGCAACCATCTCAACGTTCTTTCAGCCGATGTCATCGTTGCCCTGCCGGGAGGCGCGGGGACCCGCTCGGAGATCGAGCTGGCGCTTGAATACAACAGGCCGCTGATGTGCTGGCTCGGAGAGGCTGGCAGCATCCCGGGTATTGAAGAGGATGGGGTGCCGTTGGCGGGGTCTTTTGCGGAGCTGGTGGACTTTCTTAAGCGGCAGATCCGGTTGCCCGGGTCTGCCTGAGTGCTTGCTTTTTTTTCAGGGTCGGGTAAATCGAAGCCATGTGTGCGAGGAACTCTCGAAACGGAACGGACGTCATCCGGCTGCGCGGACTTCGCCAGAACAACTTGAGGGACATCGACCTGGATATTCCCCTCGGGAAGCTCACGGTCGTTACGGGCGTGAGTGGCTCGGGAAAATCCAGCCTGGCCTTCGACACGCTCTACGCCGAGGGCCAGCGCCGCTACGTGGAAACCTTTTCCGCCTATACGCGCCAGTTTCTTGACCGCTTCACGCGCCCTGATGCGGATTCGATCGAAGGGATTCCCCCGGCAGTGGCTATTGACCAGTCCGGGGCGGTGAAGACCTCCCGCTCAACCGTGGGCACGATGACCGGCATCAATGACTACCTCAAGCTGCTCTATTCGCGCTGCTCAACGGGTTACTGTCCCGAGTGCGGACTCGAGATCGAGTCCGAGAACACTTCCGCGGTGCTGGAGTGCCTCGACGGTCTTGAGCCTGCAGATTGGCCGGTTCTTATCGTGGCGCCCGTTCCACTCGGTGATTTTGAATCTGTCGAGGTGATTTCCTCCGCCTTCCAGGGGCAGGGTTTTCTGCGCTTTCTTCGAGACGGCGAGGTCGTTCGCGTTACGGAGCTTTGCGCGGAGGACCTCGAAAAAGGCCGCGTCGATATCGTCGTTGACCGTTTGTCGAAACGGATCGCTTCGAGGCAGCGCCGGGTGGATTCCATCGAGCAGGCCTTCAAGGTCGCGCACGGGAGGTTGAGGCTTGTCACTGTACGCGGCTCCAGGGATTTCATTCGAGGCCTGCGATGCTCAGCCTGCGATATCGCCCTGCCGAATCCCACCCCGGGGCTCTTTTCGTTCAATACACCTTACGGCGCCTGTGAAGAATGCCGCGGGTTCGGCAGGATTATCGAGATCGACTGGGGCCGCGTCGTTCCGGACCGCAGCCTGTCGCTTCGCGCCGGCGCCGTCAAGCCGTGGAGAGCCAAGGGAAAGCGTTCGAGTCGGTGGCGTACGAGGTGCAGGAGCGCCTGTGAGGACCGCGGAATCGATTTGGACACCCCCTGGGAGGAGCTCTCCGAGGAGGAGAGGGACTTCGTTATCGAAGGCGGGGGGCGCGGCTGGTCGGGGGCGAAGGGCTTCTTTCGCAGCCTCGAGCGCAAGAAATACAGGATGCACATTCGGGTGGAACTGTCACGCTACAGGGGTTTTTACGAATGCCCGTCCTGCAAGGGAGGACGGCTGAGATCGGAGGCTTTCTGTTTCCGGGTCGGGGGGATGACGCTGCCCGAGTTCTGGAAGCTTCCGGTGAAGGCGGGAGTCGAGCTTCTGGCCGGGATCGAGGCAGGGGACCTCCAGCGGCCTGAGCGGCTCGTTGTTGAAGAGATCTCATCGCGCCTGGGTTACCTTCAATCGGTCGGTCTCGGGTATCTGTCGCTGGACCGGCAGTCCCGTACCCTCTCGGGGGGAGAGGTGGAGCGGGTCAACCTGACGGCTGCTCTCGGGGCAGCCCTCGTCGATACC